>JBDTHH010000055.1:0-18492 GCA_039937055.1 Ktedonobacteraceae bacterium
TACGGCACGACGACGAGCAAACCCGGCATGGGCCTCCCCTCTAACGCGTAAACAATGGCGAGGCTCACTAGCGCGGGCCTCCTCGTAACGCGTAGGGGCGATGGCTTGCCTCGCCGGCTCCCCCTAACGCGTAGGGGCGATGGCTTGCCTCGCCCACGTGGGCTATTGACAAGCGAACATACAATAACGAGAAGAAGGCAGCAGAACATCGCCTTCCTGGGGAGAATACATCTCCCCTCAACACACATTCTTATTTTTGTTCTTGATAGGCTATATGAAGATCATGTCAATAACTAACTAAAGGACTAGGAGCACAGTAATGCCTCAACGTAGCGCAGTCGAGGCGACCAATCCACTTCGCGAGGGGATACGCATCAAGCATAGCCCCGAGCCGTGCGTGATGGTCATCTTTGGAGCTACCGGCGACCTGACGCATCGGAAACTCCTGCCGGCATTGTATAACCTGGCATTGGAGCACCCCCTGCCGGCAGGTTTCTCTGTCGTGGGCTTCGCACGGCGTCCCTACGACGATACCCAGTTCCGTGAGCAGGCACTCGAAGCCGTAAACGAATATTCTCGCCAGAAGCCGGTCAATACCCAGGTGTGGGACAGCTTTGCCTCGGGCATTTTCTATCTACAATCCGACTTCCATGATCCCGCCGGTTACGAGAGACTGAATACCCTGCTGAATAAGATCGACCAGGAACGGGGCACTGGTGGCAATCGTATCTTCTATCTCTCGACCCCTCCCAGCCAGTACCCTGAAATTATTCAGCATCTTGGCGCGGCCGGCCTCAATAGAAACCGGAAGGGCTGGACACGTATCATCATCGAAAAGCCCTTCGGACATGACCTGACCTCGGCACGCGAGCTTAACCGCCAGGTGCTGCGCGTCTTCAAGGAGGAGCAGGTCTACCGTATCGATCACTACCTGGGCAAGGAAACGGTGCAAAATATCCTGGTCTTCCGCCTGGCAAACGGCATCTTCGAGCCGGTGTGGAACCGCCGCTACATCGATCACGTACAGATCACGGTGTCGGAGAATATTGGCCTGGAGGGACGCGGCTCCTACTACGAGGAGGCGGGCGCCATCCGCGATATGATCCAGAACCATATGATGCAGTTGCTCACACTGGTGGCTATGGAGCCGCCGATCGCCTTCGACGCCAGGGCCGTGCGCGACGAAAAAGTCAAAGTGCTTCATGCCTTGCAACCTCTGACCGGACGCGAGGTTCAGACCAATATGATACGCGCGCAATACGGCCCCGGCTGGGTCAATGGTCAGCCCGTTCCGGGTTATACTGAAGAGAAGGGCGTCTCTCCATCCTCCATCACCGAAACCTATATCGCCATGAAGCTCTTCATCGATAACTGGCGCTGGGCAGGCATCCCGTTCTACCTGCGCACCGGCAAACACTTGCCCAAACGCGTCACGGAGATCGCTATCCAGTTCAAGCAGGCACCGCTCATGCTCTTCAAGCGCAGCGAGGCGCAGGGACAGTTCGACCCTAATGTAATTGTGCTGCGCATTCAACCCGATGAGGGCATCTCGCTGAAGTTCGGCGCCAAGGTTCCCGGTACCGAGATGCAGATCCGCTCGGTGAATATGGATTTCTTCTACGGCGCTTCCTTTGTGCGCCAGCAACCCGAAGCATATGAGCGCCTGATACTCGACTGCCTCCTGGGCGACTCAACGCTATTCACCCGCAGCGACGAGGTGGAGGCCGCCTGGACTTTTATTCAAGGCATTCTCGACGAGTGGGCCACAGAACCCCGCGCGACGCTCCTGACCTACGAAGCCGGCTCCTGGGGCCCGCAGTCCGCCGACGAGTTTATCTGGCGCGATGGCCGTCGATGGCGTCGTCCATAGCCAATCCTGTAAAATAGAAAAGAGACACTGCTGTTCATGTCTTAGAACACTGCCGTTCACGGCACAGAGGGAGGCGGGCATGACCGATGAAACCAACAAAGCTCTGGGGATACGTTCACCCTGGGCAGGAAAAGCTGTACGCCTGGAGCAACTCGACGAGGAAATGACCTTCCTCTGGAAGATGTCGGCCGATAATATGCGCACCAGCCAGAATATCGGCGTACGTACCAGTGTCCTGAATCTTGTCGTCTGTGTACCTACCATCCAGTCAGCAGAACGCGCCAGCGCCGTACTACGCGAGTTAGCCAGCACGCAGGTGGCGCGTGTGGTCATTCTAATCCTTGATCACAGCGCCAACCCCGTCGACCCGGTCTCTGCCTGGCTCACACTGCGCAGCTTCCCGGTTATCTCGGATATCACCCGCCATACCTTTGAGCAGATCACCGTCCTGCTTAACGACAGCGCCATGCGCTATGCCGCGAATATCATCCAGCCACTGCTTAAACCTGATCTCCCGGCCTATCTCTGGTGGATCGGCGACCCGCCCGCCGACTCAACGGCCTTCAATCGCCTGGCTACCAGTAGCAGTCGGGTCATCGTGGACTCGGCTACCTTCTTCTATCCTGAGCAGAGCATCTGTGTACTGACCGATCTCTTGCAGTCCGCACCCTATTGCGCACTCAGCGATTTGAATTGGGAGCGCCTGACTCCTCTGCGGCAACTCGTGGCCCAGTTCTTCGATACCGCCGAGTACCGACCTTACCTTGATGGCATTCACTCCATCGAGATAGCACACACTGTGGCTTTTCCCGGCACCCCTGCCTACACTGAACAGGGCGCGATCTCTTCAGAACCCATGTGCGCGCTCTTGCTCGTGGGCTGGCTCAAAGAGCGCCTCGGCTGGAAATTCACCGCCGATACTGAACACAACCAGATGGACACTACTAGCGGTACTTACCACTGGCGTATGCTCAGCCCAAATAAGCAACCGGCGCTGATCGAGATCCGCCCGCAGGTCGAGCCAGATATGCCCCCCGGGTCCATCTACCTCTTGCGCCTGACCAGCCGTGTCGGCCAGGAACAAGCACAGTTTGTCATCGACCGCGAAAGTGGTCCCGATCACGCCCAGACCTCCGTCTCTTTGAAAAAGGACACCGGCCCGCAACGCGTTGTCAGGCTCACAGATCAGCACAGGGAAAGCACGCTGCTCCACGCTGAACTACAGATTACCGGGCACGATCATCTCTTCGAGGAAACGCTGCACGAGGTGGCCGCATTATTGAAATAGTCTATACGCAGGAGCATGCTATGCAGATTGCGATTTATCCTGATTCCGATACCTTGAGCCGCGAGGCGGCAGGCTACGTTGTGCGCATGATACAGCAGGCTATCGGCACCCGCGGGCACTGCATGCTGGCCCTGGCCGGCGGCTCAACGCCCCAAAAGTTGTACGGCTTGCTTGCAAGCAAGCCGTATCGCGACCAGATCGACTGGCCCGTGATGGAGATCTTCTGGTCCGATGAGCGCTGCGTTCCGCCCGAGAGCGCGGAGAGCAACTATGCCATGGCGCGCGAGAGCCTCTTGAACCATGTCCCTATTCCGGCCAGCCATGTGCATCGCATGCCGGCGGACCTGGCAGACCGCGACGCGGCCTCGCAGGCCTACACCGTTGAGATGCAACGTGTCTTCGGCAGGAGGGACATGCCTATCTTTGACCTGATCCAGCTCGGCATGGGACCAGAGGGGCATACCGCCTCGCTCTTTCCCCACCAGGACTCTCTGCACGAACAACACCGCCTGGTGATGCCCGTGACCGTACCCAAGCCACCTCCACCCCGCCTGACCTTCACGCCACCCCTGCTGAATGCCGCGCGGCATGTCCTCTTCCTGGTCACCGGCAGCGATAAGGCCGAGGCCCTGAAAGCGGTCCTTGAAGACCCATATCAACCTGATGAATATCCCGCCCAGGTTGTGCGCCCCACAGACGGCGAGGTGACCTGGATGCTCGATACAGCGGCAGCGGCACTCCTTAGCGCCAGAAAGGACCTCAACACCTTATGATTGGTATCGTTCCTTCTGTGCTCTCCGCCGATTTCACGCGCCTGGGCGAGCAGGTGCGTGAGGCGGAGGCCGCCGGCGCCCAGCGTATCCAGGTAGACGTGATGGATGGGCATTTCGTGCCCAATATCACCATGGGTCCGCTCATCGTCGAGGCCGTGCGCCGCAGCACCACCCTGCCTATCGAGGCCCACCTGATGATTGACAACCCTGAGCAATATATCGAAGATTTCGCGCATGCCGGGGCCGATGTGATCATCGTGCATCAAGAGGTCAGCCCGCACCTGCACCGCATCATCCAGAAGATCAAAGCCAGCGGGAAACAGGCCGCCATCGCCCTCACACCCTCGACACCCGTCTTTATGCTCGAAGATATCCTCCCGCTGCTCGATATGGTGCTGATTATGACCATCAATCCCGGCTTTGGCGGCCAGCAGTTCCTCCCCGAAACCCTGCCCAAAATTGCCCACCTGCGCCAGATGCTTACGCGGCGCAACCTGGACTGCCCCATCGAGGTCGATGGCGGCATCCACGAAGAGACCGCCCCGCAGGTCGTGCAGGCCGGCGCCACCCTGCTCGTCGCTGGCTCCGCCATCTACAACGAACGCGAGAGCGTCGCCGACGCTATAGCACGCCTGCGCCGGGTGATTTGACTTGCAGACATTGCACAGGTTAAATCCACCCGCCAGAAAAGAGAAGAGCATGGGCGTGATGGCCCATGCTCTTCTCTCTCTATTTGACCTCAGGTCAACTGGACCGTTTCCAATAGATAGGATAATTGTTATTGACGATAGCCCCTACAGTCGCCAGCGTATTCCCTGACGAATCCTGCATGATGTAGTAATCATGCGGCCAGTTGATGATGTACTTCGACTGGGACACGCTACTAATATCACAGCTATTTAGCTGTTCAGTTCCAAAGTTAGCCAGGTGTGATATTGTCTTACCGACTGTCGGCCTCTCAACAATACATTCACCTGTTGCGCCATCAGTGAGGTGCTTGCTGGCATTATCAGAGTGGCTGTTATAGTTATTGACCGTTTCATTATCGATGTAGAAGTAGTTATTGCCGTTATTATCAGCGCTGGATGAGGCGAGAGCAAAGATGCGGTCACCAGCTTTCAGTCGTGAAAGAGGCAAATTCTGCTCTGCATTATAGGGAGCAATCTCCCACCACGATGTGTTGTATTGCCCTCCAAATGTGGCCCTTGAAACGTCTACTCCAACTTGAACGAGCATCACTGAGCTGGTAAAATCGGTATCTCCTCCAACACCCGCCCAAATAGAAACCCTATCACTAGAACCGATACTCGGAATACTGGGTACGGTAAAGTTAACTGAGGCAACTCTGTAGGTGGCACGACTGCCATAGGCAACATTTCCAGCCCAGATTGGGTCTGTACGCTGTATCGTATTTGACACAGGAGCAGTATGGGATGGGTGTTGGTGAGTGATATGACTGGTGCTTGGGGATGTCCCACAGGTGCGCTGTTTGGCATGGGCCAGATGGCTTGCCCATTTAGCTGGCTGCTTATCCAGCATGGCATGCAAGGGAAGGCCATAGAGGCTGAGCTGAGCATCAGATAACGTCATCAAGTCAACGTTTTGGGGCGGTTGTACGCAGTGTGCTTCACCATATTGGCTGAAGTCCTGGAGCTGTGCCGGACTGTTACTCGTCGCCTGGCTCTGCTGAGCAAATGTTGGGGAGATCAAAAACAACTGGCCAACAACCAAACCAAGAATTCCAGCCAGAACAATTGCCCTGCGAAACTTTCTGTTAATCTTCTTCACAGAAATTGGGCTAGAAAGCCCCACGCCTTCAGGCTGGGGAGGAATAGGACATCGCTGTAGCGGACAAAAGCTTTCACCGTGTTCCATTGCATTTTCCCTTTCTTCGGTAGAATAAATGTTTCTATGCCTTCCTTTTCTGCATCCCACATGATCGAAACGATGAGATTTATAGATATATCGGATACAGTACTTTGGAAAGACTGACTTCTCTGCGTTCTCCTTTACGTCTCAAGCGTACCCAAAAGCTCCTGTTCATGGAAGATCATTGTCTATCATCGAGATATCAACTCTGTGAGAAGCATATCAATTTGCTCGTATAACAACTTATGAACAATGGAAATACGTTTTTCTTTCTTTCTGTAAGGAGGAATATGAGTTCATCACATCCCTTTCAAGCGAATCATCGGTTGCGGCAGGAACGCATTCGGCAGAACTGGCGGCAGCGCGAGGTGGCAGAACTCCTGGGAACCACGGTGGTCACGGTCACGCGGTGGGAACAGGGAACCCATCAGCCCAGCACCTATTTCCGGGTAAAACTCTGCACCCTGTTTGGCAAGAGCGCTGAGGAATTAGGGTTCATCACAGATCTCGAGCCTTGTCCTCACAACGTGACGGAGATCACGCCTGGCGCATCGATGGAGGCCCCTGCCCTCTCGCCTGATTCTTCGAGGCTGTGGAGCGTCCCGTATACGCGCAATCCTGGCTTCATCGGGCGCGAGAAGATTCTTTCGACCTTGCACACCCGGCTTGCGGCTTCGGAGCCAGTCACGCTCACCCAGGCGTCTGCTCTCTCGGGGCTAGGCGGGATCGGCAAAACCCAGGTTGCAATGGAGTACGCCTATCGGTATGCTCTGCAGTATAAAGCGGTGTTCTGGCTGGCGGCAGAAACCACCGAGAGCTTCATGACGAGCCTGCAGTACCTTGCTGGACAGTTGCAGCTTCCCCAGCACCCGGCAGCAGAGCCAGCGCAGATGGTCGCGGCAATCCAACTCTGGCTCGCGACACATTCGAACTGGCTGCTGATCGGGGATAATGTGGAAGACGGCGATCTGTTGCAGACGATCTTGCCTCCTGTCCACCACGGTGCAATCCTGCTCACTACCCGCCGCCAGACGTTAGGTCCCCTGGCGGAGCCGGTAGAACTGCCGCCGATGAACTGCGAGGAGGGAGTCACCCTGTTACTGCGCCGCGCCAGGCTGCTCAACAGGCCCACCACAGATGCCGCCATGCTGCAAGAGACGCTCACCAACAATCCTTCTTCTCCCGCAGCAGCAGAGCTGGTGAAGCTCCTGGAGGGATTGCCCTTAGCCTTGGACCAGGCTGGCGCCTATATTGATGAAACGGGATGTAGCGTGGCGGACTATCTCCAACGCTGCCGCAACCAGAGGAAGCAGGTGTTAGCACGCCGGGGGAACCATGGTGGAGCGCATCCAGCCTCGGTCACCACAACCCTGATGCTCTCGGTGGGACAAGTCGAGCAAAAGCATCCAGCAGCGGGAGAGCTCCTACGGATATGTGCCTTCTTGCACCCCGAGGCTATCCCAGAGGATCTGCTCGTGGCAGGAACATCCCGCCTGGGACCTGTGCTGGAGCCAGTGGTAGCCGATCCCTATCAGTTCGATCTCGCATTGGCTGCTTTACGCAAGGTCTCGCTGGTGACCCGTCATACGCAAGCGCGGACGCTTTCGGTTCATCGCCTCGTGCAGGCTATTGTGCATGAGAGCATGAGCGAACAGGAGCAGGAGATGTGGCAGCAACGAGCGATCCAACTGCTCAATGCTATCTTTCCCGAGGTCACCCACGAAGCCTGGAAGCAGTGTGAGCACCTTTTGCCGCATGTGTTGACATGCGCAGCAGCCATCTCCGAGCAGGTATGCGACCAGGAACTGGCACAGGTGTTGCGCAAAGCCGGGGACTACCTGTCCCAGCGGGCCCAGTACGAGCAAGCGGAATCCTTGTTTCAGCGAGCCCTGCGCATGCAGGAACACCTGCTGGGACCCGAACATCCCGAGGTGGCGCGTACTCTCAGTAGTCTGGCGCTCCTCTCCAGCGAACGGGGGAAGGACGAACAAGCAGGAGCGTTATACGAGCGAACCTTGCGCATCTGGGAACGGACGTTGGGACCCGAGCACCCCGAGGTGGCGTGTGCTCTCAATGGACTGGCAACTCTCCAAAAAGATCAGGGGAAGTACGAGCTAGCAGGCTCGTTGTATGCGCGAGCCCTGCGCATCTGGGAACAGGCATTGGGGCCAGAACACCCCGAAGTGGCGCGTGCTCTCAATGGACTGGCGATTCTCCAAAAAGATCAGGGGAAGTACGAGCTAGCAAGCTCGTTGTATGCGCGAGCCCTGCAGATTCGGGAGCGGGCGCTGGGACCCGACCATCCCAAGGTAGCCATAATCCTGAACAGTCTGGCAGAAATGTATCGGGAGCGGGGAGACTATGAGAAAGCGGAGCCGTTATACCAGCGAGCGCTGCATATCAAAAAGCAGGCATTGGGGCCCGAGCATCCTGATGTAGCCTATCCCCTCAACAATCTGGCAGAGATCTATAGAGAACAGGGGAAGTACAAGCTAGCAGAGTCGTTGTCTCAGCACACCCTGCGCATCTGGGAACAGGCGTTGGGGCCAGAACATCAGTTAGTCGCTTATCCACTGAACAATCTGGCAGAGATTTCTCACGCTCAGGGGAAGGATGAGCAAGCGGAGTCGTTGTTCAAGCAGGTGTTACAGATACGAGAACAGCACTTGATGTCCACGCACCCAGATACAGCCATGACGCTCAACAGCCTGGCGACTTTGTATCGAGAGCAAGGAAAGTACGAGCAGGCGGAGCCTTTGTACCAGCGGGCCTTGCGTATCCGAGAACAAGTTCTGGGCCGAGAGCATCCGAAAACGAGAGAAACCCGTGAGCGTCTGCGGGCCATTTTGGAGACCATTCAAAACCGGGGTTGAGTTTGCAACAAGGACAAACAGATCATCTTTTCGAGCACGGCATTTCAAGGCTGGCGTAATGGCCCGGCTCTTGAAACTTTTTAGTGAATCCCTAGTAACGATATTGAAAAAAGGATGATGAGATGGTAAAATGTCCAGGAAGAAGCGCTACGCGTGTATTTTTCCAAAGCCACAGGAACCACGAGGTTCGTATATTTATACTACAGTAATCAGAGCAGACTCGCATCCTACCCCGATGATCCAAATTTAATCTAAGGAGGGTCACATGACGCAAGGTGACCTGCTGGGCCTCGTCTTCTCCTACGTGTACGCGTTCTCACTGCTCCTGCTCATAGAGGCCATCAGACGCTGGCGCAACTACCCAACCGATTTCACGCGCAAATTCGTTCACATCGGCGCCGGCATGTGGATCTGGGGCATCCTGCTCCTCTTCGATCACTGGTGGCTGGCGATCATTCCCATCGCCACCTTCATCATTTTTAATGCCATCTTCCTGCGCTACCATATCTTCAGCGCGATGGACCCCAAAGAGGGTGCCACGCCTGGAACGGTGTATTTCGCCTTCTCCTGCACACTGCTGCTCTTTCTCTTCCACGAAGGCTGGGAGCAGCAACAAACAGGCTTCCTGCGCGGCTACGAATACCTGGCGATGAGCGGCATTATGGCCATGACCTGGGGGGATGCCTTCTCCGCCATCATCGGCAAACGCTTCGGCAAACATACCTATCAGATCATCAAGAACCGCAAGCTGAGCATCGAAGGCTCTATAGCGGGCTTCGTCTTTACCTTCGCAGCCGTCGCCATTACGCTGCATATCATGACCCCTATAAGCCTCTCGCTTGCGTTCATTGGTGCCCTGGCAGCAGCCATCTTAGCCACGGCCCTGGAGGCTATCTCCCCCGCCGGCACAGACAATCTATCGGTGCCGATTGGCGTGGCGCTGCTGCTGTTTTTGTTGGGGATATGAGGAAAGCTATGCATGATGACATTACTGACATCCCAGGTATCCACGTGGGCCACGATACGAATCTCGAAGCAGGCACTGGCTGCACCGTTATCCTCTGCGCTACACCCGCCATTGGCGGCGTCGATGTGCGGGGAGGCGCGCCGGCGACGCGCGAAACAGACCTGTTGCGCCCAATGCATATGGTTGAACACGTCAACGCTATCCTATTGACGGGCGGCAGCGCCTTCGGACTGGACGCGGCCGGCGGCGTGATGCGCTACCTGGAGGAGCGCGGCATCGGCTTCGATACCCTGGTAGCGCGCGTACCCATCGTGCCGGCCGCGGCGATCTTCGACCTCGCGCTCGGCTCAGCCACGATCCGACCCGATGCCGGCGCTGGCTATCGCGCCTGCCAACAGGCCAGTGGCGAACTTGTGGAGCAAGGTACCATCGGCGCCGGCACAGGGGCCACGGTAGGCAAGATGCTCAGCCCGCTACTCGCCATGAAGGGCGGCCTCGGCTCGGCCAGCATGCAACTCGCGGACGGCACACTGGTGGGCGCGCTGGTCGTGGTCAACGCCATCGGCGAGATCATCGACCCTCACACACAAAAGGTACTGGCGGGCACACGCAGTCCTCTAGGGAATGAACCCCTGGCGTCCAATCCCTTTGGCAATACCACCATCGCTGTGGTGGCCACGAATGCAGCGCTACGCAAAGAGTGGGTAAACAAGGTCGCCCAGATGGCGCACGATGGTCTGGCGCGGGCTATTCGCCCCGCGCATACAATGTTTGACGGCGATACCATCTTTGCCCTGGCAACGGGGGTAGAAGCACAAATATCTCCCGACGCCGCCAGCACAGCACAACAGGTGAGCATGATCGGGGCAGCAGCAGCCTCCACGCTCGCGCGCGCCATCGTCAAAGCCATCAACAATGCGACCGCACTGCACGGTGTGCCAGCGGCCGGGCAAGAGATATCGCCATCGTAGGGACCCGATTTATCGCGTCCGGCGCAATTTATTGCCTGAAGGATATTTTACTTTCTATCAGGAAGGCCTGTGCTCTCCCCTGCTAGGGTTGTAGGATCATCAATAGTACGATACCTCCGCTAATCAGCATTACTAGAATACATGCTAAGATGACGAGGGGGAACGTATAGCTACGCGGCGTAGCCAGGTTGTTCAGCGCCTTTTCAGGAGAGCGCCGATCAAGGAGTGGGGGAAACTCTCGCTTCGCAGTTAAGGTTTTTAAGCCGCCAGTCGCTAAATCCCAGGAATGAGCTGTAACATCAAGGCCACGCTCAGGAGCAAACTTGTCGGAAGGTCTGGCAGCCGGGGCTGGCGCGGAGGGCGTTGCAGACAGAGGAGGACGGGCAGCCGAGGAAAAAGCGGGCTTCGAGTGGGGTGAAGGAGCCGCTTGTGATCGCATGGGCAGAAATCCCAAAAATTGAGCATCAGGTGCGGGCAGTGTCACAGCTTTTCTCCGTTAGGGAATTCCGAAAGGCCAACTGCTTCCCAAAGGGATAGCACACAGTGAACGCGCTACACAACACATTTCTGATAAACTCACTGTAGTCTATTGTAGCTAATGAACACCAGGAATCAAGCCATACATGACTATTGGGTAGCGCAGGCCTACCAATTGGCCTAATGGAGAAGGACCTCTGGCCTCATTCCACTATGGTACCAGCAATTCTAGGAGCGCGTTGAGGATACGCGCCGTGGCCCCCCAGATGCGATAGGAGCCATAGTCATAAAAGTAGATTGTGTGCGGCTCACCGTCACGCATCCATTCCTCTGTATGCACAATGAGCGGGTCCGCCAGCCCATCCAGTGAGGCGAGTATGATCTCAGCAACCTCGCTGGCCTGCGCTTGCAGTGTTCCCAGCCCTTGAGGCAAACAGGCCACCACCGGTGTGATCAGAAAATTGCTCACCTGTGTGAATACCGGTGGCAGCACTCCCAGCACCTCGACCAGGGGGGGATGCAGGCCAACCTCTTCCTGCGCCTCGCGTAAGGCCGCCATCACCGGCGAAGCATCGATAGCATCAATGGAACCACCCGGAAACGCGATCTCTCCGCTATGCGACCGCAGCGTGCTGGCACGGCGAATAAAGAGCATGTGGGCCTGCGCATCCCGTTCAAAAAGCGCCACGAGAACTGCCGCGTGACGGGGTGGCAGCCGCTGCTTTTTCGCCAGAATTTCAGCTAACACGGGCGCGCGCTCCGGCGTCTCTAAACGCGCGCGCAGCCTGCTCACAACCTCGGCAATATCACGCATATCCATGCCCCTATTGTAGCATACCTCTCCCAAAGACAGAGCGTCGTCTTGTCAAAGATCTCTGGTTGGACTTGCGAAAGTGTGATACAATGTGATAAATAAAAAGACATCGGAGAGGTCGGCTAAAAGGTTATCTATTGTCTTGCATTCATGGACGGCTTTTGGTATAATTAGAGCATCGAGTGGGGGTATGCTTACACCAGGCTCTCTTTCTGTCCATAATGGCTTACCTGTCTGCGAGCTTCGTTTCGTATGACCGTTCTGTAGGGCAAGAGTAGGTGTACTATGAAGAACATCATTCTCGTTCTCAAGTTGAAGAACGATGACTATCACGGCCTGAGCAACCTCCTCCGATGAACCATGTCCTATGTGCATTCCCCAGGATCTTAAGGTGATGCCTATCTCGTTCTCTTCCGAACGGTTTTCGGTCTGATACAACGCAGGGGAGCGAAAAACGCTTAGTCGCCAGGATCATAAAGGGTACAGCGCAGCCGGACAAGGCAAAAACCGTGGATCGAAGGGGGTATTTTACCCATGCAAGCACAACAGCACGGCGACCTTTCGACGCAGCCAACAGAAAATCACAACGGCGGGTGGGTGCAGTCCATGTCTGAAGGAAATGACCCTGAGGGGAAAAACAACAACCCGGACGAGGCCGAAGGTCTCAATGAGATGGAAGCGCTGTTGGCGTCATCAGCCAACCCCATCAATATCAAACGAGGCGATGTCGTCGAGGGCGTTATCGTGCGGATCGACCAGGACGAAATCCTGGTCGATATTGGCCTCAAGTCCGAAGGGGTGCTCTCGACCAAAGAACTCCCGGCCTCCGGCTATGGCTCATTCAGTGAGCTGCACCTCAATGACAAAGTGCTCGTCTATGTCATGCAGCCGGAAACTTCGGAAGGCCACGCCCTCCTCTCGCTCAAACGCGCGAACGCTGAACGCCAATGGCGCATCGCCGAGGAGCAGTACAAGAATAACGAACTGCTCAAAGCCAAGGTTATCGACTATAACAAAGGTGGCCTGATCGTCGATGTCGCGAGCATTCGCGGCTTCGTGCCGATCTCGCAGATCCTGAACCTGAAGCGCGAAGAGGTCGCAGCGGGTGGCGAAAACCAGGAGACGGCGGCGAAGCTCCAGAGCATGAAGGACAAGGAACTTCAGCTCAAGATCATTGAGATCAACCGCTCGCGCAATCGCCTGATCCTTTCAGAACGCCTGGCCGTTCAGGAATGGCGGCAGCGACGGCGCGAAGAGCTGCTTGATGAGCTGAAACCTGGCGAGGTCCGTCCCGGTATCGTCAGCAACCTGGCAAACTTCGGGGCCTTCGTGGACCTCGGTGGTGCCGACGGCCTGGTCCATATCAGCCAGCTCGCCTGGAGCCGCGTGAATCATCCCAGCGAAGTCCTGCATGTCGGACAGGAAGTTGAAGTTCAGGTCCTGAGTGTCGATAAAGAGAAGAAGAAAATCGCGCTCTCGATTAAACGCGCCGAGGTTGATCCCTGGACGACGGTGGAACAACGCTACACCCCCGGCCAGGTGGTCACCGGCACGGTGACCAAGATTGCACCCTTCGGCGCCTTCGCGCGCATCGAGGATGGCATCGAGGGCCTGATCCATCTCTCTGAGCTGATGCCCGGCATGGACCCGAAAACAAATTTGCACGAGGGCCAGCAGCTCCAGTTGCGCATCCTGCGCATCGACGCCGAACGGCGGCGCCTGGGCCTGAGCCTGCGACAGGCTGATGAACTCGATGCAAAAGAACCACCGGTCGAAACAATGCCGCCGGAGACAAGCACAAAAGCTCCCACAGATGATAAAATGACATTGTCTCTGGAAGAGGCCGCTAAACGCTCCGAGTCCGCCTCACACGAGGGTGGCTCTTCTCGCCGCGAAGGCCGGGGCGAACGTCGCGAACGTCCTGAGCGCGCCGGCGATAACCCGTTGCTGGGCACACTGCCCGGCGACGAGGGCGAAACAACCGCGATGGCTGAAGCCTTCCGCGCCGCGGCCCGCCAGCGCAATAAAGATGAGACGGAGGCCCCTGAAGAGTAGAACAAAACGTTCTCGCTCTCCGGGTCAACCGGCGAGCACAACGCACCTGAACAGTTGATCGCTTGACCTCCTTGCTGCCATACATTGTAGAGCAGTAGGGAGGTCAATTGTTTCAAGGCTTCGCTCCAGATATGACGCAGGTGTCTGTTTATTAGATAGATGGGAGGCCAGCTATTCTTGACGCTATTGAGTTGTTATCCTTGACGCTATATGAAGGGTGTTGTATCATGAGTTATCAGGTTTACCTGAGCGACACAGAGGGATCGGTTCCACCCTCTGCCACTGAAAGGGGGGTGACAAACAGGTGAACGATAGAGATAGATTTGATAAGTTCACAGAGCGCGCCAGGAAGGTCCTGAGCCTCGCTCAAGAGGAGGCCCAGCGCTTCCAGCATAACTATATTGGTACAGAACACCTCCTACTAGGACTTGTTCGCGAAGGCGAAGGTGTTGCCGCTAAAGTACTTAGCAACCTCGGTGTCGAACTGAACAAGGTTCGGAGCGCCGTTGAATTTATTATCGGCCGCGGCGATCGTATCGTCCTGGGCGAGATCGGCCTCACACCACGCGCTAAAAAGGTGATCGAACTGGCCGTCGACGAGGCCCGCCGCTTGAATCACCACTATATCGGCACTGAGCATCTCCTGCTGGGTCTCGTTCGCGAGGGCGAAGGCATCGCGGCAGGCGTGCTGGAGAGCCTGGGAGTGAATCTTGAAAAGGTGCGCACTCAGACTATCCAGGTGCTCAGCCAATCCGGCGCTTCCCATGAACGCGACGCCAAGCACTCAAAAACGCCCACTATCGATCAGATGGGCGTCGATCTGACCGCCGACGCTCGCGCCGGGAAACTGGACCCCATTATCGGTCGCTATCAAGAGATCGAGCGTGTAATCCAGATTCTCTCGCGACGCAATAAAAACAATCCCGCCCTTATCGGCGAGCCTGGCGTCGGTAAAACGGCGATCGTCGAAGGGCTGGCACAGCGCATCATCGCCGGCGAGGTGCCCGAAACTATCGCGGGCAAACGCCTGCTGACGCTGGATGTCGGCTCGCTGGTGGCCGGTACCAAGTATCGCGGCGAGTTTGAAGAGCGGCTCAAAAAGATTATCGAAGAGATTCGGAATAGTCGCGATTGCATCATCTTTATTGATGAGGTTCATACTCTGGTCGGAGCCGGGGCTGCCGAGGGCGCGGTCGATGCCGCGAATATCCTCAAGCCCGCCCTGTCTCGTGGCGAGTTGCAATGCATCGGCGCGACCACTCTTGATGAGTACCGCAAGTACATTGAGCGCGACGCGGCCCTGCAGCGCCGCTTCCAGGAAGTCATCGTCCGCGAACCCTCCATCGAGGAGACCATCGAGATCCTCAAGGGCATTCGCGAGCGCTACGAACAACACCACCGTCTGACGATCACCGACGAGGCCCTCAAGGCAGCGACGGAGATGGCCAGCCGCTATATCACCGACCGCTTCATGCCAGATAAGGCTATTGACCTGATCGACGAGGCCTCCAGCCGCGTCCGCATGCAGCACTCGCTGGCGCCCCTCAACCTGAAAGAGGCCATGAAGGGCCTGGAGTCGGTGCTGCGCGAGAAAGAGGCCGCGATCCAGCAGCAGGAGTACGAACTTGCCGCTGAACTGCGCGACCGCGAGGTAAAACTGCGCGACCGCATTGCCAAACTGGAGGCTGGCTGGCACCGCGAGCGCGGCAGTGATAAGCCTACCGTCGGTGAAGAGGAGATTGCGCAGATCGTGTCGATGTGGACCGGTATCCCGGTAATGCGTATCGCCCAGGAGGAGTCACAGCGCCTGCTCCAGATGGAGGAGGCTCTGCATGCCAGGGTCATCTCGCAGAACGAGGCTATCGAGAAGGTCTCCCGCGCCGTCCGCCGCGCGCGCGCCGGCTTGAAAGATCCCAAGCGTCCCATCGGCTCCTTCATCTTCCTTGGCCCGACCGGTGTCGGCAAGACCGAGCTGGCTCGTACGCTGGCGGAGTTTATGTTCGGCAGCGAAGAGGCGCTCATCAAAATCGACATGTCGGAGTTCATGGAACGCCACGCGGCCGCACGCCTGGTTGGCGCACCTCCCGGCTATGTCGGCTATGAAGAGGGCGGCCAGCTTACTGAGGCAGTACGGCGCAAGTCATACAGCGTGATCCTGCTCGATGAAATCGAGAAGGCGCACCCCGATGTCTTCAATATGCTGCTACAGATCCTGGAAGATGGGAAGCTGACCGATGCCAAGGGTCGCACGGTGGACTTCCGCAATACCATTGTGATCATGACCTCGAACGTCGGTGCCGCCCTGTTGAACCGCGAGGCCTCCATCGGCTTCAAACAGTCGAAGGATAAGGAAAAGTTCAACCAGAGCGAATACGAAGGCATGAAGGGCAAGGTACTCGGCGAACTGAAGAATACCTTCAAGCCGGAGTTCCTGAACCGCATCGATGAGATCATCGTCTTCCACTCCCTGCGTATGGAGGAGATGTACTCGATCATCGACCTGTTGCTGAACCGCGTACGCACGCAGTTGACGGAGCAGCAACTGGAGCTGGTGGTTCCGCAGCCCTCGAAGGACTTCCTGATCGAGAAAGGCTTTGATCCACAGTACGGCGCGCGTCCGCTGCGCCGCACCATCCAGCGCATGGTCGAAGATCCTCTGGCCGAAGGTCTTCTGCAAGGGAAGTTCCATCCAGGCGACCTGGTGGAGGCTGTGGTCATTGATGGCGAACTGCACCTGCAATTGCGCAACCGCATCGAACAGTTGCCAGCCCCCGCCTCACCCGAAGCCGCTCTCTCCGCCGGCAGCGCCGACGGCAGCGAATCGCTCCAATCGTAATGCAATAGAGGGGCGAGGCCGGTCCTCGTCCCTTTTCATGTACCAGACATCTCTTGGAGAGGCGAGGACTGCCCTCGCCTCTCCCTTTTTATATGTATGGCAAAATTACGCACAAAATACGTCTGCCAGCAATGCGGCGGCGAACAAAGTAAGTGGATGGGAAAATGTCCCGACTGCGGGACGTGGAATACGCTGGAAGAGGTGACGGAGGTCCCACAAAGCGCCGCCCAGCAGCGTCGCTCCTCGCTGTCCGCCTCCACAAATTCCTCCCTCGCACGCGGCACACAGATGCCAGTGGTGCTCCCCGATATCAAACCCCTACCACAGGAACGCGTCTCGGTAGGTTACGCGGAGATGGACCGCGTGCTCGGCGGGGGCCTGGTCTCTGGCTCATTGATCCTCATTGGCGGCGAGCCGGGGATCGGTAAATCTACCCTGCTGCTCCAGGTCTCCGGCAATATCGCACACAACATCGGTCCCGTGCTCTATGTCTCCGGCGAGGAGTCGATTGAACAGGTGAAGATGCGCGCCGAACGCCTGGATATCGTGGGCGAGCGCCTGTACTTACTGGCCGCCATCGAACTCGATGTGATTGTGGAGGCCATCCATCGCCTCAAACCCTCCCTCGTGGTGGTGGATTCCATCCAGACGACGCTCGCCAGCCACCTGACCGCCGCTCCGGGTAGCATCAGCCAGGTACGTGAATGCACACTCCAACTGATGCAACTGGCGAAAAGCACGCATACGCCTATCTTTATCATCGGCCACGTCACCAAAGAGGGCACGGTCGCCGGCCCCAAAGCCTTAGAGCATATCGCCGATGCTGTGCTGTATCTCGAAGGCGAACGCTACCATACCTATCGCCTGCTGCGTGGCGTGAAGAATCGCTTCGGCGCGACCCACGAGGTGGGGGTCTTCGAGATGCACGGCGAGGGCCTGCTGGAGGTCACTAACCCCTCGGCCGTCTTCCTGTCCGACCGCGCCGCCGATGCCACCGGCTCCGCAGTCGTCGTCAGCATGGAGGGCACACGCCCCCTGCTGGTCGAGGTGCAGGCCCTGGTCACCCCCAGCAACTTTGGCATTGCCCGCTGCACCACCAACGGCATCGAGCATAACCGCCTGCTGATGCTGCTGGCCGTGCTGACAAAAAGGGTGGGCCTGGCGGTCGGCAACCACGATGTCTACGCCAATGTGATCGGCGGGTTCTCACTGGAAGAGCCGGCCGTTGACCTGGGTGTCGCAGCCGCCATTGCTTCAAGTTATCGCGAGAAGCGCATTGCCCCGGATATGGCCTTGATCGGCGAGGTGGGCCTCTCAGGCGAACTGCGCGCCGTCAATCGCCTGGCCCTGCGCGTGCGCGAGGCCGCGAAGCTGGGCTTCAAACGCTGCATCGTGCCGGCCGCCGGCCGCGGCACACAGGTACGCTCCGAACTGGTAGATGCCGGCCTGCCAGCCGATTTCAAGATCATTACTGCAAGCTCCCTTGCAGTGGCCCTGGAAATACTCTCACATTAGTCTCCTCCCGAAACGCGTAGGGGCGATGGCTTGCCTCGCCCTACGCGTTTCGGGAGGAGACTAATGTGAGAGGTGTCCGTGGCTTGCGAGGCGCCTTCTCTAAGATGTACAATAGAGGGAATTGCACAACGCTACCAGATTTGAATGGGGGGCGTGTGTCTAAATTTGTTGCATTGTGTTTCAC
>JBDTHH010000056.1:0-3651 GCA_039937055.1 Ktedonobacteraceae bacterium
GCGGTAACCGGCGCGCCCAGCTCCATAGCATGCTTATCGGCGAAAACAACCTCAGCATACGAGAATGTTCCAAAGGCGCTATCAAACATGTTGCCCGAGAAGGCAATGGTAGTCTTGTTGAAGCCGAACTGCGTGTAGTCGGCCACATTCAGCGTGCCAAGCGACATATCGAAGCTGTAGACGTGCATTGCGCCTGTCTTCGGGTTGAGGTTGGCAACCCAATAGACCGTCTGGAATGGGCAAGCGGAACCGACGCCAAGGGCACCTTCAACCTGAAGGGTCGCGCTCCAGAAGAGACCGGTATTGGGATCATAGAAGGCGCGAGGGTCACTCAAGAACGGACCAGCAGGGTCACAACCACCGGGGGGGTTAGGAATACCATACCACACCTGATCATTGACCGGACCAACAACCAGATTCCCATGAGTATCATAGATGGCATATGAACTGTTGACACCCTGCAGGACATATTTCGGAGAGGTCGCGAGCGCCATATCGGGGGGCTGACAACCACCGAAGTAGGGACAGATCGTGGGCGAGTCCGCCATGCCAGGAAAGCCAGCGGTTTTGCTGCGGGCAGCGGCAGGAGACGCGCTACTTGCCTTGAACGAAGCCCTGACGGCCGGGGCATTTTTGTTATGCGCCGCCGTGGCCTTGGCCTTGGCATATTTAGCGGGATTGATCGACATGAAGGGCAGCTTCCCATGGCTTGCCTTTACTGAATGGGACGTAGCTTTGGGAAGGCTGTATAGATTCGCGGTATGGCCGGAACTGGCCAGGGATAGCCCTTTGGTAGCGGAGAACTTGAAAGCGCCACCGCTGTTTTTCTGCGTAGCCTGGTGCTTCGCCGCGAAAGTGGGACTGACTGCAAAAACTCCTACCAGTAGCACTATCAGCGCAATCAGGGTAGAGAAGGCTATCTTCGTACGTTTCTTTTGCACACAAATCTCCTGATGTATAGTATGAGCGAGATTCTGAGCGAACCTCATCTGGAAGAGCTCGCTCATTCATTGAATATGTTGCTCTCCTGAGCATAACAATAAATACCCTTGTGCGAACACCTCCTTTCCGCGTCAGGTAGGGCTTGTTTAAAAAATCCAACACTCCTGTTTGAGTATTGAGAAAAACGCATGTAATGCCGATGTTTCATCCAATATAGATGAGTACATCATAAGTATATTTCCGGCATGGTTAGGAAGAGGAAAAATCTGGCCCCTTAGTAATTATGGAAGAGAGGAACGGGCATAACAAGTGTTAACAAGTTGAGAAACAGTTAAGATATGGTAAAGATTGGCAAAAATGTATTCAGCTTTCATTGAATCTATAGTTTACGTCAAGGCTATGAACAAAGCGAAGGCAATTATCCATAAAGGAGAAATGGACCAAAGTACGCTTCAATATGTCACATCTGGTAGAAGATGAACGTTGAAACAGGTAAGAGCAAGAATATTTTTCGCCTGTAAAGGACAGATGATGAAGAAGCAAGGAAGTTCGAAAATCGGTGTGCTTGTGCTGGCCGTCTGCCTGGTGGCACTGCTAGTCATAGGTTGGTCCCTCCTTCCAAAGAATACCCTCTCAAGAGGGTTAACTGGGGGAGGCAAGACCGGGGCCTGGCTCTCTGTGCGCCTATTTCCTGACCACCATGGCTGGGCGCTGGCGGTGCGCGGCGTGTTCCATACCGAGGATGCTGGACAGCACTGGCATAACATCACGCCATGGACAGCCGCTGACTACCAGTTCGGCGGTCGCGTTGACGCGTTGAGCACCTTCGTGAATGGGGATAATGCCTGGCTGGTCTTACCGGCGAGAACGGCCTATGTGAAGTTCGGACAGAACCAGAAGCCAGAGCAGGCGCGTAGCTTTCGTACGACAGATGCTGGCAAAACCTGGCAGAAAGCCGAGATTCCAGATACGGCGAGTACATACCGGGATACAATGTCCGGGCTAGGTTTGGTGACAGGTATTCTCAAGCCGTTCGTGCCTCAAGGCGAGGACAGGAATCAGGTTAGCATCAATGGCATCAGCGCCATCGATGGTCGCAACGCCTGGGTCACGGTCAGCAAAAGCTCTACCCATACGGGTGGGGGGCAGGAGGATATCGTCTTTGAATACAGCCGGGTCTGGCACAGTAACGACGGAGGGAAGACCTGGAAGCTCCTGGTGGAGCAGAAGCCAGCAGGTGCTAGCGCCAGGCCCCTGGGCATGGGCTGGATCTATTTTGTGGATGCTGCGACGGGACTGATGGCCGGAACGACACCTTTCAGCCTTGCTGTGAGTCATGATGGTGGCACACATTGGACGGCACAGGATCTTCCCGCCCAAACTCTGACGCCGCTGGATCGCCAGCGCGCCACGCAGGGATCAGCTACTTTTTTTGACGCGCGCAATGGGGTGATCCCGATACAGATCTATACCAGCGAGCACGCGTATAAGGTGTTCCAGTACATTACGCACGATGGAGCAAAAACCTGGCAGATGAGCACTATCCAGGAACCTGGCGACTACCAGGCAGCATACTACCTGGATGCCCAGCACTGGATGTTCATGCAGGGCAACACAGCCTTCGTGAAGACGGCGGACGGGGGAGCGACCTGGAACACGACCTCGATACAAACGGGGTTCGCCTATATCAGCGATATGACCTTTGTCTCAAGCCAGGAGGGCTGGGCGCTGGGTCGCAACGTCGCGTACCTGCAAGGCAACCAATATAGCCAGGATGACGCGATAGCCTTGCTGAAGACAACGAATGGCGGGAAGACATGGACACAGGTGAGCTACACCGTAGGGTAGCGACTAGATGCGGATCAACAACGCGCCCGGCAGGACTTCGGCTGTGTAGCTGGCCGTGCTCGTAATTTCACCATCTGCCTGCATATGGGTCGGCCGCTGGCACTCGATATGCACTGAGCGTGCGCGAAAAAAGGTGGCTTCTGGCAGACCCGCGTGTTCGCCCTTGCGCACAACGGGTAAATTCTGTAAGGCACGCGGCAGGGGGGTATAATCTATGGTGCAGACATCGAAAAGCCCGTCGGTATGGTCGGCGGTGGGGTTGATACGAAAGCCGGCCCCGTAGGTCGGACCGTTGGTCACGGCCACCAGCACATAGCGCCGATGATCGCTCCCGCGCACATACTCGCCGCCATCAAGTCTGAGCTTCAACCAGGGGCAACGGTGATAGCCGAACAGCAATTGCTTTAAGGTGCTTGCATAATAGAGGCGCGCCCCGCTCATCAGGGGGAACTTCTTCAATTTATTGGCCGCGTCGCCGATATCGGCATCCAGTCCCACGCTGAAAGAGTTAGCGAAGTACTCTCCATTGACAGTACCGGCATCCACATCGACCAGCCGTCCCAGCAGGGCCTTCTCCAGGGCGGCAGCCGGATCGTGGGGCAGTTTGAGGGTATTCCAGGCAAAATCGTTGCCGGACCCCGTGGGGACGATACCCAGTGGCACACGCCTTCCGGCCGTCAAGATGCCGTTCACCGCCTCATGCACGGAGCCGTCGCCACCCACGATAATCACTGGGCGCCCTTCTGTAGCCGCCCGCAGCGCCAATTCACGCGCATCGCCGCTCTTCGCAGTCTCGACATACTCCGCCTGCTCATCTGCGATACGACGGCGCACCAGAACGCGATACGGCTCTATGCGGCC
>JBDTHH010000057.1:0-4243 GCA_039937055.1 Ktedonobacteraceae bacterium
CACGCCCTACGGATGCGCGGAGACGGCCCATCGATTCTTGCCCTTAACTTGACGCTTATTGCGGGCTTGTAAACGGCGCCCCTACGTCTCATGCACCTTCTTCTCGGGACAGATGAATGCCGTGGAAAGCGCTCCGCAAAAAACCTCCCCCTGCGCAGGCGCCGACAAGGCCTGCGCCCGGTCCCTACGTGACCTCTTCCATTAAAAAAAGATAAGAAACTCTTGAGCTTATCATTACAAAAGATGAGAGAGAAATCAGTATGCATGGGCGTTGTTTAGTTTCTGCTTAGAGCTATCTAAGGAAGAGCTTATAGGGCACAAAATGTCTTGTATTCTCTTTGAGAACACGCTATTCTACCTTCAGTAGAAGAAAGCGAGGACATAACTCATGCAGTTGCAAGAACGCACCCCGGATACCCAGAAAGCCCTTTCTGAGTACACCGATGGATTTCTGGCTCAACAAATACTCTCAGGCGACCAGCAGGCTTTCGAGGGCCTGGTCAATCGCTATAACACGGGACTCTTCAACTTCATCTGCCATTTCCTGGGCGACTATGACCAGGCGTGCGATATCCTGCAGCAAGTGTTTCTCCAGCTCTATATTTCCCTGCCAAAGCTACGCACCGGGGAGCCGTTGAAGGCTTGGCTCTTCCAGGTCGCGCGCAATCGCTGTCTGGATGAGTTGCGCCGCAAGCGTGCCATCCACTTCTCAGAGTTGGAGACCAGCAGTGACGAGGACGAGATCTCCCCACTGGCCGCCATGCCCGACCCCGGTCCCCTGCCCGACGATCTTGCTGAGCGCCAGGATGTGCAAGATGCCCTGCGTGAGGCCATTGCTGGTCTGCCGCCCAAGTTCCACTCCGTTGTGTTGCTGCGCTATACCGCGCAGTTGAGCTTCTCGGAGATCGGCCAGGTGCTTGGTATGCCCGAAGCCACCGCCAAGACCTATTTCCAGCGCGCCAAGCCCCTCCTGAGAGCTGCCCTCAAAGACCGCTTACAGGTCAGCGAGATGCCGGTGTGAACTAACACGCCGGCTCCCTCAGGCAAGTCCCTGCCCATCTTGCAGGTATGCTCGTGCCTGAGCCGGGAAACGGGCGCTGTCATCTTTGAAACAGGGTGGCAGCAAGTGAAACTTCCCTCTTATCCCATTCGTGCAGACAGCAGAGACATAACATGGAGTGAGAGGGAATAAGCAATGCAGTATAATCAACATCTCTTCTTTGCCAGAGACCTGGCTGGCGACACACAATCCACAAACACAATCTTGCCGGAAGACGACGTTGATCAGTTCTTCATGGACCAACTGCCTTGCTATCAGCCGCCCCCGGCGCTGCTTGAACACATCCTCAAGAGTGCCGCGCAAACTTCGCGCAGGCGCGAACCCCTGAATACTGTTGCCACTATCATCGACCTGGCCCTGGTCCGCGCCAGAAAGCGCGAGCTGTGTTAATAAGCCTTTTCGCCGGGATCAGACGTTCTCCTCCCGCAGAGTGACAGTGGAGGTATCGACGACAATCCGCTGAACTTTCCCCTGGTAGCGACTTTTGATGCCAATGTGATTATAGGGGAGCCGAAACAACTGGATCTTCATCTGAGCATGTTAGTCGGGAACATGGTACAGCCTTCAAGAGAAAAACCGCAACTCCAGGTGCTAGAGATGTTGGCTTTCGATTTCTCTGCCCCCTTCCATCCCGGCAAAGTATTGACACCAGGCTGCCTGTGTAAGAGGCGCATTCGACAAGACTGCCATGTGTGGGTTACTATATATATGTAGATTGAAAAAGCTCAAAAATTGACATCCTTAAGTCATCATCCCCAGCTAGACTTTTGATAATATCAGATCGAAAGAGTCTACATGTAGGGGCACCTCTATGGTGCTCTCTTTGGGCCTCCCCTATGGCGCCCTCTTTGGGGATTACGCTGCCCGTTTGAGGCATGCTTCTGTGAGTGTCCTCTCTGGGTCTGCTCTGCGTACCCTATGCTGGAGCATCCCCGTGTGTCAGGATGCTCTCCATCCGTTTATGGATGTCTGCCGGAAAGGAAAAGCTTTTGATGCCCTGGTTCAAAAAAAGGAAGCGTAAGACGTTTGCGTATATTGATATCGATTCATTCAAGTCTAACTGGCGTATCTTCACACGTATTATGCGTCTCTTGCGACCACACTGGCTGCCATCGATAGGCACGCTGCTCTGCGTCGCTCTCTCCATCGCCGCCTCGATGATTGTGCCCTGGCTGCTGGCATGGGTGATCGATGTGGGGATTCGCCAGGGCCATACGGAGGACCTCGTGCTGGTCGCGGGCGCGATCCTGGGTGTGAGCATCCTGCGCGGCCTCTTCGCCTATGGGCAGGGCTACCTCTCGCAGGCGGTCTCGTGTCTGGTGGCCTATGACCTGCGCAATACTCTTTATGATCATCTGCAAACCCTCAGTTTCGCGTTTCACGACGAGTCTGAGACCGGCCAGTTGATGTCGCGTATGACCGTGGACATCGAGGCGGTGCGCAACTTTATCCCCTTTGGCTTGCTGCGGGGCGTGGTGGCGGCGCTCACCTTCGGGACCGTGACCGTGATCCTGTTCCGGCTTGATGTCTCCCTGGCCCTCATCACGATGATCTGTGTGCCGGTCCTGATCTTCCTGGCTATCCAGGTTGCACAGCGGCTGCGCCCGGTCTGGCAGGATGTGCAGAACAGCAACGGGGAGCTGGGCACGGTGATGCAGGAGAGCCTGAGCGGTGTGCGCGTCGTCAAGGCCTTCGCGCGCGAGGAGTTTGAGATCAGCAAGTACGAGAACAAAAATCGCGAACTGCGCGCCCTCAATATGAAAGCCATGCGCCTCTCGGCCTGGAATCAGCCACTGATGATCCTCTCGCTCAGCGTGATCACGGTGCTGGTCGTGTGGGTGGGCGGCATCGCGGTCATCAAGCATCAATTGAGTCTCGGCACGCTGGCGGCGGTGACGCAGTATGTGCTGGTGCTCGCTATGCCAGTGCGCTCGCTTGGGTTTATGGTGACCTGGTTTATGCGCGGCGTCGGCGGTGGCACGCGCATCTTCGATGTGCTGGACACGCAGCCAGCAATCACCGACGCGCCCAACGCGGAGACGCTGTCCGAGATCGCCGGACAGGTGCGTTTTGAGCACGTCTCATTCGCCTACGGAAATGGACGAGAGGTGCTGCACGACATCACTATCGATGCGCAGCCCGGCCAGGTGGTTGCGCTGTTGGGGCCGACCGGCAGCGGGAAGAGCACGATCCTGCACCTGCTGCCGCGCTTCTACGATGTGACCAGCGGACGTATCACCGTTGATGGCCGCGATGTGCGCGAGGTAACGCAGGTGTCGCTGCGGCATGCGATAGGCCTGGTGCTGCAAGATGTCTTCCTGTTCAACGCCACGCTGCGCGATAATATCGCCTACGGTGTTGCCGGCGCCACCGATGAGCAGATCATTGCGGCCGCGAAGGCTGCGCGCCTGCACGATTTCGTCTCCGGTCTGCCCGCTGGCTATGATACCTGGGTGGGCGAGCGCGGCGTGACTCTTTCCGGTGGTCAGAAGCAGCGCGTGGCTATCGCGCGTACCTTGCTGCTTGACCCGCGTATCCTCGTGCTCGATGACTCAACTTCGAGCGTGGATATGGAGACCGAATACCTGATCCAGCAGGCCCTGGAGGCGGTGATGCGCGGTCGCACCACCTTTGTAGTGGCCTCGCGCCTGCGCACGATCAAGAGTGCCCAGCAGATCCTGGTGTTGGAGAAGGGCGCGATTGTGGAGCGCGGGACTCACGAGACCTTGCTGGCGCGCAACGGTTCCTATGCCCGGCTCTACGACCTGCAATTGCGCGAGCAGGAGGAGTTTGAGAGGCGCCTGCTGAGCTACCAGGATCAGCCTCAGAATGGCTCCCACAACGGTCATCATAAGCAGGGCCAGCGTGGGGGAGAACGCGCCTCTGATAACGAGGAGAAGAGAGAGGTGCTGCGATGAAGGCTGAATCATATGCTAGCAGGCGGCGGAGCTATAGCTGGCGCGAGAATAGCCTGGCCTCGTCCGACGAGAGCGAGGCAAAGAAGTTCGACTGGCACCTGATCGCCGACTTCGGCCCATATCTTGGGCGCTATCGTCTGACCACGCTGGCCAGCATCGCGCTGATGTTGCTCTACACCGCCGCCAACCTGGCCAATCCCTACCTGATTGGGGTGGCTATCGACCGCTTTATCAGCCACGGCGACCTGGGAGGCCTGGCTGTGAT
>JBDTHH010000058.1:0-2927 GCA_039937055.1 Ktedonobacteraceae bacterium
CCACCCACCTCGTTGCCCAGGGTGGTCGGCAACTCGACCAGGTTGGGATAGTTCCCCTTGCGTTGCCCCACATCGGAGTAGTTCACCCCGGCAACCTCTACTTTGATCAGCACCTCGCCCTCGCCCGGCACCGGCGTCTTCAGTTCTTCCAGCTTCATGACATCGGTTGTGCCGCGCTCATGAATACGGATAGCTTTCATCTTCTTACATCCTTTTGTGTATGTAGACTGGTCTGTATGTCAATGCTAAAAGAAAGGCAGCGTTGCCCTATCATGGTGAGAGCGTTTTGAGCACCTGGCCGAGCATGTCGGCCACTTCTCTGAGCGGGTCTCCGCTGTGGTTTGTGCGGCTCAAAATGATCCCACCTTCGATGGCGGAGGTGATGAAGGTAGCCAGGCTAGCGGCTCGTGCTCCGGCATAGCCACCCGCTAGCAACTTTTCGCGAAACGCGTTCTGTAACAGGGCATAGGCCTCGCGACAGGCTATGTTCAGACGCTCGCTGGAGATGGCCGTCTCCATGGCCACGATCATGAGTGGACCGCCAGAGCGAAACCCTGAAGCTTCGACATGATAGGCAATAGTACGCACGAATGCTTGAATCGCCACGCCTGGATCGTCACTGCTCGCCAGGCCAGCTTTGATGCGCTCCGCCACCAGCTTCCCCGTCCTGTCTATGGCGGCGGCGGTAAGCTCCTCTTTGCCCTGCGGGAAGTAGTAATATAACGAGCCTTTCGGTGCGCCGCTCTCCGCCAGAATCTGATTCAGGCCAGTCGCGTGGTAGCCCTGCGCCTCCAGTAAATCACAGGTTGTCTCGATAATTTGGTCCCGTGTTGTGTTCATGTCCGACCTCTTTTCTCTCTATACGTATTATACAGACTGGTCTATATATTTTACAAGCCTTTTAGTGGTCTTCCAAGAATGTGAGACGCGTCTGTGATGTCAGACAACCCCTGGAAGTACTGTTTGCGTTTCTTGTAGTATACTTAAATCCACGTGGAGACGATGACATCACTAGGGGAACAATACCCAATATATAGGCGAAAGGTATTTCTGGCTCTATGTGGCAGACTCCACCTGCATCCTTTGAACTGGGTGACGACGAGGTTCACCTCTGGCGCGCGGCACTGGATGTGCCGGAGGAGCGCGCCTGGGATCTGGAACGTACGCTGGCGGCTGACGAACGGGAGCGCGCCGCGCGCTTCCGCTTCCCGGAACACCGCATGCACTATATCGTGGCGCGGGGCACCCTGCGCGCTATTCTGGGGCACTACCTGGGGCGAGAGCCGGAGACGCTGCAATTCTGCTACAACGAGTATGGTAAGCCAGCACTTGTTTCGGAGGGCGACGAGACAAATGAGATAGGCACGGAGCGCGGAGGACCGGGCGCTAGGGAAACAGGGCGCAGGCCAGCGGCGCCCCTACACGAAAACTCGGACAGGGGGCGCAGGCCAGCGGCGCCCCTACACGAAAACCTGGGCGATGCGTTGTGTTTCAATGTGTCGCATGCGCATGGGTTGGCGCTGTATGCGTTTGCGTGGGGGCGGGATGTGGGCGTGGATGTGGAATATGTGCGTATGGAGGTGGATTTTCTGGAGATTGCCGAGCATTTCTTCTCGCCTTACGAGGTGGCTCTGCTGCGCGCTGTCCCCCCGGCCGAGCAGTATAGAGCTTTTTTTAACTGCTGGACGCGCAAAGAGGCCTACATCAAGGCCAGGGGTATGGGCCTCTCGCTGGCCCTGGATCAGTTCGATGTCTCGCTGACTCCAGGCGAACCGGCGGCGCTGTTAAACATTCGCGAGGCGGGGCAGGATAGCCGCGATTGGTCACTGCACGTGCTCTCACCTAGTGAGGGATATGTAGCGGCGCTCGCCGTGAAGGGACGGCCCACGCACATCCTGCAATGGCAATGGCCATGATGCTTTGCGCTCGCATATTCACTCGCGATTTTTGATTGTTGACATTCACGCCTCGCTTCGTCATTATTACAGGAGACATCGTGATACAACAAGGAGCACGGGCCAATGACAGCAGAGCAGGTGGGACTGGTCTATATCTTCTATTCGTATGCGCGGGAAGATAAGAAATTGCGCGACAGGCTGGAGAAGCATCTAAGCATCCTGAAGCGGCTCTACCTGATCGCGCAGTGGCACAACGTGGAGATCGATGCGCAACAGGAGTGGGAGGACAGCGTCGATTCCTACCTGGACATGGCTGATATCATCCTGCTGCTGCTCAGTCCCGGCTTTATGGCCTCGGACCGCTCCTATAATATCCAGGTGAAAGGCGCTCTGAAGCGCCACGAAATGGGCAACGCGCGAGTGATTCCTGTGCTCCTGCGACCAGTATTCTGGCAGGAGACGCCGTTCGCAAAACTCAAAATGTTGCCCTCGAATGCCCGACCCGTTGTGACGTGGAGAGACCGCGACGCGGCCTTTGTCGATGTTATCCAGGAACTCCAGAAGGTCATTCGCGAGCTAGCAGACCTGAACATACACGATGTGCAGACTAGAAGCTTCGAATTTTTCGAGCTTAAAGGACCTGAAGAGGCCTTTGAACAAAAGCCGCCTGAAGATCCCTATAGGACTCTACCTGAAGTCATAATCGGCGCACCACCGCCTGAAGCCAGCACAGACCGCTACTATAAAGAGGCCTTGAACGCGTATAACCGGGTTCTACGGCTTTCGCCAGGGAGAGCCGATGCCACCCTGTACGCGCACAAGGCCGGTATCCAGTTCGCGCTCAAGCTCTACACGGAGGCGGAAGCGACGTATACGCAGGCGCTCCACCTGGCGCCCGGCAGCGCCGAACTCTATCGCGGCCGCGCCAGGACGTTGTACGCGCTCGGCCGCTTTACAGATGCGCTGGCGGATTACGCGACGGCCATCGCTCTTGAGCCGGACGATACCTATACGTATTACAGTTGCGCC
>JBDTHH010000059.1:0-17327 GCA_039937055.1 Ktedonobacteraceae bacterium
CGCAAGCGGCGTACCAGTGTGCTGGAAACGAGCCAGCCTACGAAAGCAATGCCAAGAATGACTCCCAGGATGGCGAGCACCATCGTCAGTAACAGTTGGTTCTCCTGCACCTGAGTCGCGTTGTGGACGGTATTGACCAGGCTCGCGTTAAACTGAATCAGGCTCGCGAGGGTGGCCACAGCAGTGGTATAATATGGCTCTCCTATACCATACTCCTGAGCCTGAGCCCCGCTGAGATCGCCTGTAGTGATGGCGTGGAGCACCAGTGTCTGTGCGTTGAAATAATCCTGCCATGCCTGTAACGTACTTTGCGCAAGATGTTGTTGTTGTATGATAAGTAATTTATCACCTGAACCACTAAATAAAGCTTCCAGATCGGGACGGTCTCCGAGCAAGTCATAGTGTATGTAATGTTCAATAGCAGTATTGTAATCGCTAGCGAGATACTGAATGTCTCCCTGTCCCTCTTGTAGCGTTCCACGCGATAAATGAAGCTGCACAGCTTCGGCGAGAGTATTATGTAACCGGGTGTCCATCGCCTGTAGATCGCTGCTCGCGCTAGTCAATGATGTGTAGGTTTGGACAAGATTATTGTAGAAAGTCGCTTCTTTGGCAAGGAGCTGCATACTTTGGAGGCTGATACTCCCCAGGGCAATAGAGGCAATCAGCGCCGGGATAAGAAAACCGATCGCCAGGCGCCGCGCTATCGGGATATTCAGTAAAGGATTCGTTTTTGGTCGCAGGAAAGTGAAGGCGCGATAGCCTGCGCTGATGCACCTGTGGGGTAGATGCGAGGCTGGCCGCTGAAAAATACTCACGAGTAAACCTCTATCCTTCACACGCTATGTTTCAGTGTTTATTGCTGCTAGAGAGAATGCTGATCCATCTATAGTAGTTGTATCGACGAAACCGCGATTTTCTACAGGTCCCTTCCTGGCGATATATAATAGAGGTACTCATCAGATGAGTGGTGGCTATCGCAACTGGCGATATAGATTGTGTAAGAAAGGCAGCGTACCTGTGCGTATACGTATTGCTCATGGCCGTGTGATTACGGCAACCGACGATTTCGTCGGGGATATCTTGATCGAGGATGAGAAGATAGTGGCGGTCGGCGCGCCGGAGGCGCTGGCTGTCATCCAGGTGGATAGGGTACTGGATGCGCGGGGCAAGTATATTTTTCCGGGCGCCATCGATGTGCATACCCACATGGAACTTCCCCTGCCGGCGACGGTCGCGAGCGATGATTTTGAGAGTGGCACCATCGCGGCCGCCTGTGGGGGCACGACCACGATCATCGATTTCGCCAATCAGCAGCGGGGACACAGCCTGGCGGAGGCGCTGCAAGCCTGGCATACCAAAGCCGGCGGGAAGGCCGTGATCGATTATGGGTTCCACATCACGATCACCGACCTGGCGGCGGCGCCGGAAGAGGCCATGGATGATATGATCGCGGAGGGCGTGACCAGCTTCAAGCTGCTGATGGCCTATCCGGGTACGTTTATGGTCGATGACGAGACCATCTTCCGTGTGCTGCGCAGGGCGGGCCAACTGGGCGGGCTGGTGATGGTGCATGCCGAGAATGGCATCGTGATCGACTTTCTGGTGCGCGAGGCCATCGCCGCCGGGCATACCAGGCCGCTGTTTCATGCCCTGACGCGTCCAGGTATTCTCGAAGGTGAGGCGGCGCAACGAGCGATCACTCTGGCGACGCTGGCGAAGGCGCCGCTGTATATTGTGCATGTCAGTTGCGCGCACACGCTGCATGTTGTGGCGGCGGCGCGCGCCAAAGGGCTGGCCGTCTGGGGCGAGACCTGTCCGCAGTACCTCTATCTTAACGATAGCTGCTATACGGCGCCTGAGTTTGGAGGGGCCAAATTTGTGTGCTCTCCGCCGATGCGCTCAGTCGCTGATAACGAAGCGCTGTGGGTTGGCTTGCAGCGGCGTGAACTCCAGGTGGTTTCGACCGATCACGCCCCCTTCAATTTCGAGGGGCAGAAGACGCTGGGACTGGATGACTTCACGAAGATCCCCAACGGCCTACCGGGAGTCGAGACGCGCGTCGTGCTGCTCTATGACGCCGTGCGCAGGGGCATGCTGGATATCCAACATTTTGTGGACCTGGTGGCGACCGCGCCCGCGAAGTTGTTCGGTCTCTTCCCGCGCAAGGGCACGATCGCGCCGGGCAGCGATGCCGACCTGCTGATCTTCGATCCCGAGCGCGCCATGACCATCAGTGCCGCCACACAGCACCAGCGCGTCGATTACAGTCCATACGAGGGCATGCACATGCAGGGTGCGCCGGATACGGTGTTATTGCGCGGCCAGGTTATTGTGCGCGATGGCGAGTATGTTGGCGGCAAGGGTGGCGGGCAGTATCTGCGCCGCTCACTGTTTGTGGATGCGCAGTGATGCTACGTACAATCAGCACAACTTACGTGGAATTTGTGCTCTTAATGGGCAAGTTTGATGGGTGACAATGAGGGCGCTTCCCCTTTCGTAGCGGCGCGATTGATCGCGCGGGTCACGCCAGTGAACATTTACCATATTCTGGCAATTCTGGTCGACGATATGCTTCACAAACACATCGGCACGAATTGCTTCATAGACCATGTTTGAGTCAGTATTCTGGCTCAGGCCCCTCTTGATCCAGATCGCTCTGTTGTGGCAGCAGGCAAATCTGCTGCCAAGAATTGGGTTCAGACACAGGTGTGGTGACCGATGAGCTTTGTAAAAGAGAAAAGCCGTGCCAAGTGAACACACCTGATCTTCAGATTCTCTCCCACAAACGTCTCGGTCATCACACCTGTGTCTGAACCAGCGTATGGGTCAAAAATGCCAAGTGGTCCATTGGCCTACGAAGCCGCTTGAGAAAGGAAAGGTACGCGTGACAATTCGAGGCGAGCACTCCTTGGTAAGTTGACTGAAAGTCCGAACAAAAGTGAGCGTGAAGAGCCTGTTATCCCTCATCCGGGACAAGTCCACGAAGGACTGCCTGGACAAACGGCAGAAAGCCTTCTGGCCCCGATCGATCCTGCAGATGCACGGTCGTCGTCTCGCTTGCCTGAATGACTTCCCACGCTACTTCCAGGTGGGTTTCCTCAGCGAGCCTTCCCCCGATGAAGACATGATCGATGGGAGTCTGCGAAAGCCGGGACCGCACATCTTCCACACGTTTCCCGAGAAACACCTCCAGACCGGGGCGAGTGAGCTGTTGCTGTGCGTTGGCGAGGACGCTGTCCGTGATTCCCAGTAGGAGGATCTTTTGGCTCATGTTTCTTCTCCTGTTTGTGTCATGGTGTGTTCTCTCGGCTCCAACCACATCCCAGTCCGAAGCCATCTTGACCCATCGTGGTTCGATAGTGGGAGTGTTAGAAGTAGTATACCAGATCAAGAACCGTTTTCTCATGTCCATGTATCCTCGTGCTCACGTTTCGCGTTGAGGTGCTTACGTTTCCCCTCGCATCTGGCTCAGGTTTCCGTTCATGTACCAATCCTGCCATACGTTTGCCGTTCGGACCAGGTGCAGTCTTGTGCGCTCTTTTGAACCAAGAATTGCTTCGTAAATCAGAATCGCTGCCACAACATGCTACAGAAAGTCTATTAGCTCGGAATATGCCTAAAATCACAGCCAGCCACGTATCAAGCCAGCCCCCCCGCGCGATCAATCGCGCAGCTACTGCTCTGTCAAGGTTCATGGCACGGATATCAGGGCGATGCCTCCTCCCAGCCACCCGGATGCGGCTTGCCGCATCCGGGTGGCTGGGAGGAGGCCCCACAGGCCCCCCAAGGGATGCCTGACCCGGATGCGGCTTGCCGCATCCCTACGCGGGTTGGGGCCATCTCACCCGTGCAATGAACCTTGACAGAGCACTACGAATTTACACGCTAATCTGGCCGGTGTCGAGTGAGACCTGATATAGTGTAGGCATGAATATGTCAAAATTAATTATCATTTCTGGCTTACCAGGTTCTGGTAAAAGTACTGTTGCAGAAAGTCTCGCAGCAAGCCTCTCAGTACCTATATTTTCAGTTGACCCAATTGAAGCTTCTATTATCAGAAGCGGTCTAAAAAGAAGTTTTGAAACAGGGTTAGCTGCATATTTAGTGGCCGAAGCTCTTGCTGAGGAACAACTAAAATGTGGATTATCTGTCATTATTGACGCGGTAAATCCAGTGCAAGAAGCGAGAGATATGTGGCACAACCTGGTACGTACACAGAATGCAACCTTGATTATCATTGAGTGTGTTTTGGAGAGAGAATTTCATAAAGAAAGGATCGAATCACGAATAAGAAATATGCATGGCATTCCGGAAGTTACCTGGGAGGACGTTGAAAATCGCCGTAAAGAATATGTCCCCTGGAAAGAAGAAAGATTACAGCTAGACACCGCTAATGCTCACGAAAAAAGTGTAAAGAAGGCTTTAGATTATATTCATCTAAAGAAATGATACGTGTTTTGTTAAGCTCCACGCGACGGCCCAAGGGGTAGTGGCGCTCCTTTGGCTCCTTCGGCTCCCCTTGCCCGCCAACAATGCCCGCCGACAATGCGGGCGCCACGTTCCACTTCATGCGTCCTCATCCTTAGCGTTTGCTGGCAGCTCGCGAGGCGGCACCAGTTTGTGTTCGACGGCGAAGGCTGCTGCCTCGCTGCGGCGCGCGAGGCCCAGCTTCTCCAGGATGTGGCTGACGTGGTTGCGCGCGGTCTTTTCGCTGACATAGAGCGCCTCGGCGATCTGTTTGTTGGTGTAGCCACGCGCGATCAGCGCCAGCACCTCGCGCTCGCGTTCCGTCAGTTCGCTGCCGGGAGCGTGCGTGAGCTGGTCTATGGCGCGTTTGGCGATGTTTGGGTCGAGGAGCACCTGGCCGGCGGCCACCAGACGAAGCGAGCGCAGCAGTTCGGCGCGGCTCACGTTCTTCAACAGATAGCCGCTGGCTCCGGCGAGGACCGAGGAGACCACGGCATCGTTGTCAGTGTAGGAGGTAATCATCAGCACAGACACGTTGGGGTAGCGGCTCTTTATCTCGCGGCAGGCCTCGATGCCGCCCATCTTCTCCATGCGTACATCCATCAGGATCACCTGAGGGTCCAGTACGGGAACCTTGGCCAGCGCCTCGGCTCCGTTGCTGGCCTCGCCCACCACGGCGAGATCAGCCTCCAGTTCGAAAGCGGCGCGCATGCCCAGGCGCACTACCTCGTGATCGTCTACAATCATTACGCGTATCTTCGCCATCTCTGCCTCCATCGCTTGTTTTTCAGACCGGGATACAGGTGTACACGCAGGCGCCGCCTTCGGGGAGCTGCCTCACATCGAATGTGCCGTCCAGTTCTTCGGCGCGCTCACGCATGCCGCGTAGCCCGTGGCCGGAGTAGATGCGCTGTCGCTCACTGGTCGCTGTGAGATCATCGCTGGGCGGCAGCAGGTTCAGCCCTTTGCCATCGTCGCGAATCTCTACCTCGATAGCGCGTGGGAGGTAGTGCAGGCGTACCAGGACCTGGGAGGCGCCGGCATGTTTATAGGCGTTGGTCAGCGCCTCCTGTGTGATGCGAAAGATGGCAGTCCCCACCTGCGCCCTCTTGCGCGAGAGGCGCTGATCGCCGTGAGTTCCCTGCTCTTCGCCCTCGACCTCTAAACGCGCTGGCAGGCCGCTGATGGTCTCGAATTCACGCGCCTGGTTTGTCAGCATCTCTGTCAGGGTTGTCGAGCCACTGATCAGCGGCTTGAGCGTAAACATATAGAGGCGTGTCTCCCACAGGGCCTGCTTCGAGATGGTCACCAGCTTATCCAGCCGATCGGTCAGGGGCGCCAGTGTCTGCGCATCTTCAGGGGTGGCGTCGGCCAGGCGATGCGCGAGGGCGGAGCAGGTCTCGGTGTTCAGACTCAGCATGTAGACCAGTTGCGCGACCCCATCGTGCATCTCGCGCGCGATGCGGCCGCGTTCGGCGCTGGCGGCGAGTTCGGCGGTCTGCTCGGTCAGGCGCATATTCTCAAGCGTGACCAGGAGTTGCGGGCCGACGATACTCAGGAACTCGTCGTGTTTCGTCTCGAAGGGGGTCTGCCTGACGCTTTCGGCGCCCAGGATCAGGTACACCTGCCCATCCTTGAAAAAGGGGATGTAGAGGCGGGCCAGGCCATAGCCATCACTGGCCGTGCCCCTGTCCAGCGGCTCGAAGGAGACGAGTTTTTCGCCTGCCTGTCCCACCTGCTCTATGAACGTTTCGCTCTCATCTGACGAGATATCTTCGACCAGGCTGGCTTCCAGGCCGGCTTCGATATAGGTGTTGATCTCCGCCTGCCGTCGTTCCTCGCCGCTCTCGTTATTAGTAAGCAAGGCCACGATCAGGCGCTCAAAATGCCCGCCCCGGCGAATCTGTTCGGCGCTCTGGCGCAGCAGTTTCTGGCGGTCATGTGCGCCCGTCACCAGGGTCTCGCTGACACGCATGAAGGCACGTTGGCGGCGCACGTTGTCTTGCTCGCGCCTCTTGCTGCGCGTATAGCTTTCAAGCAGTGTAGCCAGGAAGGCGGAGAGGATCGCGATCAGCGGGGCATCCACCACGGCGCCTGCCAGGTCTTGTAGTTGGATTGTGAAAGGTATTGTTCCGGGCGGTGGGAAGTAGGCGCCGAACAGCACAAACAGTTCATAGCCGCACGCGGCCAGCAGCCCGCCCCGGTAGTGATAGGCGAAAGCAGCGACGAAGATTGTCGAGAGGCCATAGCGATAGAAAGGGGAGGAGGCGCCAAAAGGAGGTCGCCCGAAAGGTCCGCTGAAGTAGATCACCAGGCCGCAGATGACCACGTCCAGGCCATAGACGACGAGATCCCGGTAGAGGTTGCGACTGCGCGCCATGGGGGGCGCAATCTCGGCCTCTTCGTCGGCGGCCAGCGGCTGCGGGCGCCGGATCTGACGCGCCCTCTGTGGCTTTGTGGTGAGCTGGTGGGTACGGCGCTCGTCCCGCGGTCGTCTATTGAATCGCAGAAAGTCGGGCAGAAAGATTTGCAGCACAGGGGCGTAGAGTGTGACGACCAGCGATTGGATGAACGTGACCAGCAAAAGAATAATGGCTGTATTCACCTGCGGTGGATCAAGATATGGCCGGCGCGCAATGATCCAGACCAGCGCGTAGAGCCAGGTGCCCCAGCGCCAGACAAGAAAGATGTAGCTGGGGGTATTGCGCAGGCGCCTGAAGGTCGTCTGCGGGATAGTTTTGAATGTGTGTATCGCCTGGCTCATCTCCCTGTTCCCTGTCTAATCACTATCTTCCTTCCTGCGCTGAATTTGCTGTTCAATGTAATCATGAACGTCAGAACGACGGAAACGCCATAAGTCACCGACTTTGAAAGCAGTCAGTTGTCCGCGTTCAGCCAAGCGTATAACAGTACGTGTACTAACCTTTAGTATCTGTGCAACATCTTTGACTTCTAAAATTTCATCTGCTGCCATTAGGCAAACAATGCCCCCTTCATCCATAATCTGTGTATAATAGAGTGTCACTATAGTCATGTCAAGTCACTTTCAGGTCGACTTGTCAATTTGGGTTGTTTTAGGGTTGACAAGGACATGGTTTATCATTTACACTTGGCACTATAGTCACGCTAGGTCTTGTAAGCGACCCATGTGTAGATACAGACACTCTTAGTATATCTCTTTTTAACGCCTTTTTGTAGTGTAGTTCTGCCGGATGTCAGAATCACCTTAATACATGTTGACATGAAATTATGCTAGTGGAGATGCTGACACATCTCCACTAGCGGCGAGAGTCCAGTCGAGTTAAACAGCCCTAGACCCTCGTGGGTGATTATGCCTGCGTAGGGATCATACGTCAAGCACATGAAGGAGCGTGAACATGATGAACTATGCAGAAACTGCGAGCGTTTGTACTGATGTCTCCCTAGCTGTCCCTGGGATGTTCGATCAGATGCGGGTCATATCCACTCTGCATTCCCTTTCTGCTCTCCTTGATCATCCTGAGTTTCAGCGCGGGCTTGCAGGCGCACAGGAAGAATTTTCCAGCGACTACGAAGCCGCACCGCTCACCGAAGAGGAGATGGTCAACGAGGTCGAGATGAACCTGAGTCGTCGTGTCACTGAGCGAGACAAGGAAATCAGTCAGTTCTTTGGAGGGACGCCGTCCTCGTACCTCTATAACCTCGGATTCGTGGTGGGGCTGATCAGCACAGGATTGACCTGTACTCGCTAGTATACTCGCAGCGAAAGACGAAAGGAGCGCGGCATCATGCACCTGGTAGAACAGCACGTTATCAACAAGAACGACCCCCGTTTTGCCGTCATTGAAGCCGCCGCCTTTGCGTCCAAGAACCTCTACAATGCGGCTCTCTACGAGATACGGCAAGCATTTATCCATCAGGGCATCTATCTGCCCTATGAGGAGATGGATAGACGCATGCAGCCGCATGAAGCGTACAAGGCGCTGCCTGCGAAGGTATCGCAACAGGTGCTCAGGCTCCTGGCAAAGAATTGGGAGAGTTTCTTTGAGGCACGCGATACCTACGAGCAAGAGCCATCCAGGTTCACCGGACGCCCACGCCTTCCCCAGTACAAGCACAAGACCGAGGGGCGGAACATCCTGATCTATACGATGCAGGCGATCAGCGGAGGGCAAACTCCTGGTGGAGGTAAAAAGACATTGCAACAAGGTTTGCTCAAGCCGTCACAACTTCCCATCACGATCAAGACGACCCAGGACCCAACCACCATCCATCAAGTCCGCATCGTTCCTAAGAAGGGGTATTATGTCGTAGAAGTCGTCTATAGCAAAGACCCGGTTCAAGCCAACGTCGATCCCTCTTTCTGTGTAGCCATTGATCTTGGAGTCACGAATCTGGCGGCGATAACTTCAAACCGAGAGGGCTTTATCCCTCGATTGGTTAACGGTCGTCCGCTCAAAGCCAGGAACCAGTGGTACAACAAGCGCATGAAAGAGTTGAAGCTCTGCCTTCCTAAAGAAGATCGAGAATGTGTCACCAAGCAGATGGAGCAGATTACGAACACGCGCAACCGACAGGTGAACCACTACCTCCATGCTGCCAGCAAGGCCATTATTGACCTTCTAGTAAGGGAAGGAGTAGGTACCATCATCATCGGGAAAAATCCGCTCTGGAAGCAAGAGGCAGGCATGGGCAAGCGCACCAACCAGAACTTTGTGAGCATTCCTCATGCACGCTTCATTGATATGCTCACGTACAAAGCGTCTCTTGTGGGCATCCAGGTCGAGATACAGGAAGAAAGCTACACATCAAAAGCCAGCTTTCTTGACCTGGACCCTATCCCGACCTACAAGCTTGGTGATGAGACAGAGTACACCTTCAGCGGGAAGCGGATAGGACGGAGAAACCGTTTGTACCGGGCAAAAGGTGGGAAGATCATCTGTGCAGATGTGAACGGTTCCTATAACATCTTACGGAAATGTAAGCCTGATGCATTTGCTCATGCAGATGTAAAGGGAGTAGCGGCCTATGTAGTTCAGCCCGGACGGTTAGCAATACCCGTCTAAATCAAACAAAAGGTATGGCGTCTAGGGATGTCTATACCTTTTGGAACTATGCATTTTTTTGCGAGGGCTGTCAACAAGATGTAGAGACATTGGAAAAGTCACCCTGGCACAAGCTCTCGTTTATGTGGTATGGTAGTGAGGAACGGTTTAGAGTCGTCAGACACTCTATCCCCTTAGGGGGATCGCAAGTACACTGGAACGTGCTGCTGTAGCAGCCGTTGTTCCCTCCCATAGCCTGAAAGCCTATGGGTCTCCATAACGGAGGTTTTATGAAAAAGACCGAACGGAAACGTGCAGCGTTGCTGGCTAATCTGGGCGATATCAACCGACCTTTGCGTGTTCGACCTGTAAGGTCTATGGGACGTGATTGGTGGGCGGTTGATGCCGAAGATACCTGGCCCGGTATGGTCATGGACCTGCGCCGGCTGGGCTTTGAGTCGGTAGCCTGGGAAAACGAAGTCCTGGTGCGGGAAGGCGCTCCTGCGTATGAAACGCAGATGGAGGGTCCTGCTGCTCCTACTGGGCTGAGACCTTTTCCAGTCATTCAACCGACGATCCAGATTCGTAAGGAGTCATATCCGGCCAGTTATTCCGATTGGGCGACCTATCCGGATAGTGACGAGGATGATGAGGAAGAAGACGAGCTTGAGCCTGAAGACCTCGACCACGAGTAAGTGAGCGAGGTCTTTTCAGATAAACGCATAGACCGCGAAAAGTATGCCTCACTCTTCCTTTTGGGAATGTATTCCCCGAGGGAGAGCGGGGCTTTTGTTTGTTTTTAGCACGGGCGGGTCATCAAGGCGTGTCCTTTTGCCTCTTGAGGATAGCCAGCAGATGGCACCGGTGGCGAACAAGATAAGCATTGGTTCAAGGGGCGCCCGGAAACGCGCGCTGCCATAGAAGACCAGGCATTGGGCAATCGTCATCAGGATCACCAGATAGAGAAAAGTCAACTCCTGCCAGCTCTTCCAGGTGGCAACAAGGCCAAACGCGGCCAGCGCGAAGATACAGAGCGGCATGGTATTCATCATAGCCAGCACGATCTGTGTGGCAGGTAGATTGCTGAAGCGTCCCGTGGGCAGGTCAGCTTCCTGGGTCGCCGGTTGCCATATGTTGATAAAGTGCGTCCACAGCAGGAAAGGCATGCTACTGATATGCTCGCCCACCCACTGCTCCGCGTGGTTCTTAAAGTCGGCCTCACGTGCGACCTGGCAGGTAGCGGAGCACTCGGCGGGGTAATGGCTGGCCAGGGGACGATTCACCGTTGGCGGACTGATCCATGTGCCGATATAATGTGGCTTGCTCAGGATCTGGTCGTTATACGCGCCCAGCAGAACTGTGCCCTCCCCGGTAGCGATAGGCACGAAGCCGCCGGAGACCAGGTAGTTGCGCAACGTCCAGGGAGCAATCAACGCCAGCGAGACCAGCAGGGTAGCGCCGGCTCCCTTGAGGATGGACGGCCACGGTATATGTTGTGTGCGTGCGGTAAAAAGTGCCCAGAGCATGACGATGCCGATAATCAGCAGGCCGGTGGGGCGCACAAAGGCCACCAGCGCGAGCAGGACGCCGCAGGCTATCCAGGCCCAGAGCGGTCGCCGGGACGCGCGTTGCAGGTGATACAGGCTGTAGCAGAGCGCGAACAGCAGGAAGATGGAGATGGATTCGGAATACAGCCAGCCGTCGTAGATATAGAGTTCAGGATAGAGGGCCGCGATCACGCCTGCCAGGCTGCCCATACGTTGCCCAAAGAGGTCACGCGCGAACAGTGAGAGCAGCAGGCAGGTGCCCGCGCCAATACCGCATAAGAAAAGGCGCACAAAATAGTCGTGCGGCCCAAAGAGGCCGTAGATCAGCGCAATGAGCGCTGGCCAGAGCGGAGCACGATCAACCGTGGGAATATGGGGATAGATGCAGAAGCAGTGGCCCTGGAGCAGGTTGAGGGCGATGCTCTGGTAGACGAGCGAATCGTGTGACGGTTGGTAATCGTGAGCGACGGTGCCATTATAGATGACGCGGACCAGCAGGGCGAGACAAAAAATGCTGCTGGCGGGAATGAATGGTTGCCAACGTTTCATGAAAGAATATCCTGATCGAGAGATGTCTGTATAAGAGACGAGCGCTTTGTAGTGGCGGTAACACATAGTACGTCCGCGTGCCAGTTGAACAATGCTAGTATCTACTGCTATAATGAAAAATAAAACGACTTCTGGGCAGAAGACCAGATCAAGGAGCGAGCGATGCAGAAGGAAATCCAGAGGAACCAGCCGGTCGAGCCTATTCTCACTGAAGACAGCACTGTCTTGCAGCCAGGCCTCTTTCCGGGCGCTTCAACAGTGATCGCGGAGCCAGCGGACCCCTCGGAGGTACCTTTTCCGCCGTTAGTGCGCACGCATCCGCTGACCGATCAATCCAGCCTGGCGGCATGTACGATCCCCTACCAGCAGGAACTGAGGCTACGCGGCAAATCGAACTATACGGTGACGTGTTTCCTCTCGGACTTGAAGATGTTCAGCGAACATGTTGGCCTGGATACGCCAGTGGGGCGCCTCGCTAAAGAGGAGCTTACCGACTGGCTCATGAAGCTGAAGTTTGGCAGCAAAAATCATACTCCGGCGCCCAAAACCATGGCGCGGCGCGTGACCTTCCTGAAAAATTTCTTTTCCTGGCTCACACGCGAGGGGGTCATTCGCGAAGACCCGGCTGCCACGCTGGTGCTTGAGCGTCCCTTGCCGCCGCTACCGGAGTTGCTCTTCGATGATGAGGTACGGCGCCTGCTGGAGGCGGCCGCCGAAGATCCACGTTGCCATTGTCTTGTCTCCCTGGTGCTGCACGCGGGTCTGAAGAAAGAGGAAGTCATGGGGCTGAAAATGGAGCACATCGACCTTTCGGACCCGCAGGTGCCCCTGATCAGCATCCATTTTCCGGCTTCGACAGGCAAACAGCACCGTGAGAGGCGCCTGGCGCTTCCGGCGGACTTCACGGCGGTGGTGAAGGCATATATCGCGAAGTACCGTCCCACCGATGAGTTGTTTATCTGCACCGACCGCAACCTGAACTATATCCTGGCGCGGGCGGTAAAGGTGGCCGACATCAAAAAACGCGTGACCTTGCAACTGTTGCGCGATACCTTCGCGGTCCAGCAACTCCAGTCGGGCGTGGCTCCCGAGACGGTGCGCGAGCGGCTCGGCCTCTCGGATGAGGCCTGGCTGGAGTCGCGCGAGAAATATCGCAGGCTGGCATTTCCGAAGTAGGCAAGGCGCAACCGGGACATTCCCCCGTCGTGCTGCCATGTGGAGCGCGGTGCAATGTTTCAGCTTCTCCTGCGCATTGATGTTCGCTCCACTCTGAGCCAGGACACGAACGACATCGGCGCCATTTGCCCCATGAGATGCATTGCCTACGTAATACAAGAGGGTGTGCCCTGACTGGTCTCTAGCATTGAGGTCCGCTCCCAGGTGCAGGAGGAGTTCCACAATGGGGGGACTCCCTGGCCTGCCACCTCGTGTAAGAGCGTGCGCTCATAGATGTAGCGCTCCTGCACCAGTTCAGGGATAGTGACAAGCGTCTGGCGTACATAGTCCAGCAGGGCATGCTGATGCGTTATTTAGCGTATGGGTGTCTGCACCATCATCTGGACCTGTGCTGCTTTGCGATCCAGCCTGCTATTCAGCATGATGATATTGAGGATAAATAGCCCGATGCCGAGAGGGATAAGACAGAAAATCCCTATAATAGAAACAATCATCACGACAGCAAAGATCCAGTAAACGAAACTGCCTACTAGCAGGATAGCCCCCACGGTAGTTTCTCCAGCCATGAGCCAGCCAACGCCGTAAATGCCGAAGAACGAGCAGAGGATCTCCACGAGAAGCGCGGTGTTATTTTTGGCCTGGGGGGGATTGATGACGTTGACGTTGACAACGCCGGGTGGGTACATGGGAGGTGCGTAGCCATACCCCTGTTGTTGCTGTTGTTGGGCAGCGCCGAATGGTTGCTGGCCGTAGCCTGGTTGGGGGGGGGCGTAGCCCGGCTGTGGCGGGAAGCTATTGCCGAATGGTTGTTGGCCATAGCCCGGTTGGGGAGGCGCGTAACCTGGTTGTGGTGGAGGGTTATTGCCGAATGGTTGCTGACCGTAACCTGGTTGTGGTGGAGGATTATTGCTGAATGGTTGTTGGCCATAGCCCTGGTCATAAGAGCCTGCCTGCTGCGGGGGATCATAGCGGGCTCCTGGCTGTCCATATTCAGTACCAGGCTGCTGCGCTGATCGTGCCGTCGAGGTAATCGTTCCGCATGAAGGACAAATAGCGGCGTTATCCGGCATCTCGTGTCCGCACCGTTCACAGCTTATCATAGAGGGTTTCCTTCTTTCTTTCTTTCCACGACAACCACTTCGCCGTGTTATAGTATCATACGCGTGGGTATGGCGCAATTATCTGTAATCATCACACTACAGCTATACGTTTGGGTTCACCGCTTGTTGTAGGTCCCACGTGTGCTTATCACTTGTGATCTCCAATGTCCCCGTCTGGGAGGTTTGTACTACCTGGTCTGTTACCGAGTCGCTCAACTGCTGGGTGAGCGCTATCGTTGATGGCAGGTGTGCCTGGCGTTGGCGGGCGCTCAAGGCAGCGGGCGTGATCACCAGCAGTGCCGGATGCGCGGCCTGCAAGACGGCGTTCAGTTCCGCTGGAAAGCTCTTCCCGGTCTCCCCAACGACCTGCACGACATCGGCCTGCAAGTAATCAGGTGCGATAGTAGTCAGCAGTCCCGCCAGGGCATAGCGGCTCAGCGCGGTGGTTCCCAGCAACAGCAGGTGTAGCCCAGGGGCAACCAGGCGCAGCACGAGCGTATTGTCGTATTCTTCGCTGCTGCTCTTATGCAGGGGCGACACGGGCCAGAGGATCTGGAGTGTGACCTGCGCGCCCAGAGTGATCGTCGCTCCCTGGTGTGCCTGGGCGTATGGTAGGCCGCGCCCGGCGATGGTGCGTCGCCAGAGGGTATAGCCAGTATTCGGGTGCAATTCACCGGCATCCACTACCTTGCCGATCTGAAAGCGGCTCACAACGTCCTGTACACCGGCCAGGTGATCTTTGCGCGGAGTGGTGAGCAAGACCATATCCAGTGAGCGCTGCCAGGAAGGGAGGCGTGTATCCAGGGCTTGTGAGAGCGAGACCGCGTCCATCCCACCATCGATGAGCGCGGTTTTGCCGTCCTGTGTACGAATGAGGATAGCTTCGCCCTGTGGCTCCTGGTTTGCCGGTCCTACGCTTAAAAACGTCACCGCCAGTTTCCCAGCAGGTGCCGCCAGCGCCGATGCGCCAGTTGCCAGCACGATGAGAAGAGCCGTGCCTGCCAGCACAAAGCGGCGTGTATGTTGTGGCAGACGAAATTGCGGGCTATGGGCCTGCTGTGACTGTTGCGCGGGCCAGCGACGCTGCACCAGCAAGATGCAGAAGCCGAGCAGTCCATAATATCCCCAGCACAGGCCAGCATCGATAGACATGCCGTCGGTGCTCATATAGGCCCAGTGGAGATTTGCGCACCAGGTGACAGCCGCTATGACGTACCATAAAAGAGGCCACGCTACCCAGCCACAGACGATCCCAAGTGGCATGAAGAGCAGGGCGGCCATGCCAACGATGAAGCCGAGTGCAATCGATAGACCCAGTAAAGGTACCACCAGGAGATTCGCAATGGGCGCGATAAAGGAGACCTGGACATCACTTCACAGTTAGCTACTGGCGGTATATGCTCGATGAGCTGAGAGCTATACTCCAAGCCTGTTAGAGATCGGGTGTCATATTCCAAAGTTGCCTTCACTATATTGCCAAAGAGGACTTCAGAGGTTAATCAAGAGAATCATCAAGCGGTATGGACCTTTTTATCGATCTGCTCTTCTTAAACTGATCAATATCTTTCTCTCTTGAAAGAAGAAACTGAAAAAAGGATTTCTCCTGAAAGCGGCAGGTCTGCCGAATACTCAGCAAACGGAGATACTCATGCATGCTCACCTCACGGAAACTCATTGATATCACTTGTTGCCTTCCAATATGTCTTAAGGCTCTTTCCGCCGTATTATTATGCCAAGGAATTCCATCGTGTTCTATAAATGTAAAGAGGCTCTCTCGATACCGGACAAAGCGTTTTTGGTAGGGGATGATCAGCTCAGAGGTATAATGCTTTTCCGTAATGACCCTGTCATAAAAGACATTGACCTGTTGCTTGAATTTCTGGAGGTGTCTTTTTTTCAAGCCGTATTTCTGCACCGCTTCCATGATTGGAATAATCAGGTTTCTGACCTCAGAGACAAAGGCTTCATATTCGCTGTCGAAGGGATGATGCCAGAGATCGTCATTGAGATCGCGAATGAGATGGACCCAACATTTTTGTTGTGTGCAGGAGATCGCATCATACCCAGAAAAGAAGTCGGAGATCAGGATACCGTGGTAGTCCTTCAAAAATTCTTGAGCTGTGATGGCTTCTCTGGTTTTACTCAATTTGAAGATGACATGGGTGTCAGTTGTGAAGGTCCACACGTACTGTGTCGAACCATTGATATTGATAGGTGTCTCGTCCGCATGCAGGAAAGGAGAGGCAAGCAGACGCTGGATAATCCCTTGTTCTGCCTCGGCATACAGGACACTCAGCTTCCTTACAGCAAGTACAGTGTAGCTCATCGGGATGATTTCATGAAACTGTTCTGCCATCAGTTCGGCAATGGCTTTATAGGGCATGCGCAGCGCCACGCGTTGGTAGACGAGCCATGCTTGCAAGCGATAGCCATAGATCTGGTTTGAGGTGTATTTTTTGAGGTCAGGCGGCGCATAGGTTTTATAGCACTTGGCACAGTACCCATGAATGCCGACATACTCGGTAATCGTTTTGCGAATCCCATTTTTTGTGGTGATAAGATCAATAATGACTCGCTTGGATAGTTTCTCCGATGGGAGAAGCGGTTCTTTATCATACGGGCAGGTTTCACGCGTTGGCACATGGACAACCTTTGTGGCTTTAGGCCGCACTTTTCTCTGTCCCTGGTAGCCTTTTTTCGAGCCACGATTCCTTTTCTTCTCCTGAGCAGCTGTTTGATCTGCTTTGTCTGGACGGAAATGGATTTTGTTTTTGTCGTAGTTGGTATGAGCAAACTCGAGCAAGGACTCAAATTGGGTGTGGACTTCTTCCTCCGTTGGCGTTGCCAGTCTTTTGGGCTGATTGATGAAATCAACGTGGGAGAGCGTTTGGGCCGACTCTTTGATGTGAGAGAGTTCATCAACCAGCAATTTCAGTGCTAGGCAATCCTCCTGGTTGTAGGTGACCAACAGGTCTTGATAGTGCATCTCTCTGGTTTCGTCCCAGTAATGCCGCCACACCAAACTTTGCAATCCAGAAGCATTGGCGGCGGTCCATCTCGCCTCAAGGAATTTGCCGATCTCCTTCAAGCTGTTTGACTGAACGGGAAAGTACACTTTCCCAGAGATCGAGGCAGTGATGTTAACGAGACGCTTTTCGAGGCCAGCGCTCTCGCCTCCATATCGCTTTGCCAGTGTCACCAGTGCCCTTGGGTCGTAACTCCCATAATGGTAGAGGGGCGCATTGGGATAATGGTTAACCTTTTCGAGAAAGGTGCGCCACATGTGTCCTTCATCGTGAACCGTCTCAGCCCAAAAAACGTGATAGGAACTGGTATTCTCCTGAGAGATCAACAGACCGATCAGATAATAGCATTGTTGATCAGGTATTCCCTCCATATCGAAAAACAGTTCAACAGGCTGCCGCGAGAACGTTGGGATATGATGTAAGTAGACTTTTCCC
>JBDTHH010000060.1:0-5323 GCA_039937055.1 Ktedonobacteraceae bacterium
CGCCCCTACCTTGTTACAGAACAGATTTCAGATACGCGATAAGCGTATCTCGCGGCACTTCGACCTGCTTTTTCTCGCTCTCCATACCGGCGGCTTGCAGATCCCTGACGGTGACAAAGCCGCCGGCCAGCTCGCTTTCGCCGATGAGCACGGCGTAGGCGGCGCCAGAACTGTTGGCCTGCTTCATCTGCGCTTTGGGACTGCGACCGCCGTAGCTCATCTCCGTCTTGATGCCCGCGTGGCGCAGTTGTGCCGCGACCTGCACGGCGGCATCTTTCAGTTCAGGCGCGCGGCCCAGGTACACCACGAAGGCACGTGGCTGCTCTTCAGGTGGCGCCTCGATGCCCTGACGCTTCATCTCCAGGATGATGCGCTCGTAGCCCATGCCGAAGCCAATACCCGGCGTGTGCTGCCCACCAAGGACCTCGGCCAGCCCATCGTAGCGGCCACCTCCGTTGAGAGCCTGGTTGCCAACATCGGAGGTAAACTCGAAGACGGTGCGCGTATAGTAGTCCAGGCCGCGCACAAGCAGCGGGTTCAGCTCGAAGGGGACACCGTAGATAGCCAGGAAGCGCTTCACGGCGTCGAAGTGTGCGTGGCACTCCTCGCACAGGTAATCCACGCTGCGCGGGGCGGCGGCGATCTTCGGCTGATCCTGCGGGTTTTTACAGTCCAGCAGGCGCAGGGGATTCTTCTCGAAGCGCGCCTGGCAGTCCCGGCAACTCTGATCGAGCAGCGGGCGATAATAGTCCTGCAGGGCCTTGATGTACTGCGGGCGGCATTTGGCGTCGCCGATGCTATTCAGGTGGACGCGAAGCCCACGCAGGCCAAGCTCGCTATAGAGCTGGTAGAGCAGGGCCACGATCTCTGCATCGATGGCGGGATCTTCCTCGCCCAGCGCCTCGCAGCCGAGCTGATAGTGCGCGCGATAGCGACCGGCCTGGGGACGATCATGGCGGAGCATGACCTCTCTGACATGGTACAGCTTGACCGGCTGCGGCAATGTGAAGAGGCCATGCTCCAGATACGCGCGCACCACGCCCGCCGTGCCCTCCGGGCGCACCGTCAGACTATTGCTGCGGCCCTCCTTGTCGGGTCGATCATTGAAGGTATACATCTCCCGCTCGACGATATCCGAAGTCTCGCCGGAGGTCTTGCGGAACACGCCGGTATCCTCCAGAATGGGCGTCTCGACGCGCCGGTATCCATAGCCTTCAGCCACCTTCGTGGCAGTGCTTTCGATGAAACGCCAGTACGGCTGCTCATCGGGCAGGATATCTCTGAAGCCTTGCAAGGCTCTATATTGTTCTGGCATAGGTAATTTCTTCTTTCCAGGTAGAATGCAAGGCTCATTATAGCAAATTACGCGGATATTGTCTGTGGGGGATTTCCTTTACTGCCACACGTACTCAAAACAGATCAATTTGAGGTCTTCGCGTTTGAGCAGGTCTTTATCTGTTCTCTCCGCTTTTCCTGACTCTCTCCGGTTGCCGATGTTCTGCACGGCGCTCACAAGCTGTTGGAGTTCCCTGCTGGCCTGAAATGCCTCGTAGGCTTTGCGCAAGGCTTTGAGGTAGACACGTGGCTGCGGGGTGTTGATGCGCTGGAGGGCCGCTACGATATCCGCGCGCGCAACGGCTGGATCGTTGAGGTGCTTGCGCAGGATCAGGGCCAGGGTTTGCTGGATCGGATCGAGCACAGCAGGCGCCTCTTCTACCGCGATCTGCGCCGCCGATGACTGGATGATGGAGCTGATCACCTGCTCCTGTAGCTCGAAAACGTTGCATTCGCCCTCGGCTGGCACGTAACGCATGGCGTCAGGTTGGCACTGGATCAGGTTGGTGATGATGTAGCGATTATCCTCGATGTGCCCGCCCTTTGGATGTTCGGCAAGGTCTACATAGCGCCAGTAATGCTCGCGTTTGCTTGCCCCTGACGGCTCGCTTTTCGTGGCCGGACGGCGCGGCCTCGGCTGCGCGGTGAAGTAGAAAAATATGCCTTTCGCTCCCTGGCGTAGCAGCCCACTGTGGATACCGTCCGGCAGTTCCTCCAGCGATTGACGCAGGTTTGTATTAAGCAGGTTTTTGAGGTTTTGCAGCAGAAACTCGCTGCTGGCCAGTTCGGCGAATTGTTCCTGCTCTTCAAGAACTTTGCCGTCCTCTTCCTCGATGCGGCGCAGTGTGTTGAAGTTTTGGGGGTGAACGACCTCGCCCAGGATGCTGGCGTCCAGCAGGCCACTGCGGTCGATGGCGGCGATCTTCTGGGAGAGGCTTTCGACAAGGCCAAGCAGCCTTTCCAGGCCGTCATCGGGGAACATGTTCATGACCCACAGCGTGGCGAAACTAGTGCCGATACGGTCGATGCGCCCGGCGCGCTGGACCATGCGCGTCGGGTTCCAGTGCAGGTCGTAGTTGATGAGGATACCGCAATCTTGCAGGTTCTGCCCCTCAGAAAGCACATCGGTCGAGATCAGGATCGCGATCTCGTTCTCGCTGCCGGCGATCTCTTCGCGGTTATTGGCGCGTGGTGCGAAATGTGCCACCAGACGCGCGCGTTCTTTGGCGTCGGCTCCGCTGTCCATGCGCCGGATATGCGGCTCCCCCGCCTGCCTGTGCCACTGCTCGGCAGCTTCGTCGTCAGCGCACAACTGCTTGTAGAGGTAGCGCGCGGTATCCTTGTAGTAGGTGAACAGCAGAACCTTCTGGCCGCGCAGTTCGCCCGCCAGCAGATCTTTGAGTCGGTTGAGCTTGGCATCGTTGGCGGGTGTGATTGCGCTGATGCTGGTCCAGACCGCGCGCAAGGCCTCTACATCCTTGCGAATATCGGCGCGCAGGCGTTTCAGGTCGTACTGCTCCGCGTCGAGCGCCGGTAAGGTGTCGAGGAAGCGGCGCGCTTCCTGGCTGAGATCGAGTTCGTCTGAGCGCGAGGCGGGCAGGGCGGTGGCATCGTCTTCTTCGTCCTCACGCGCCAGGAAGCGCAGCGCGCGCTGAAAGCTGGTGCTATCCAGGACCTTGCGTGCGAGGATGTAGCTCTCGAAGGTCTCCAGAAACTCCAGCGCCCGGCGCACGCTGATGCGGAAGGCCTCAATACTGCTCTCGAAGCGCTTGAGGTAGCGACTCTTGAAGATGCCCACCAGCGCCTCCTCGCGACCAGCTTCAAACTGGTCGCGCTCGATGCCCTGCTTTTTGTAGGTTTCCAGGCGATAGGGGGCCAGGCGCAGGCCTTCGATGCGCTTGACGATATCGGCGTAGATGCCGCTGTAGGTCGCTTCCAGGTTGTAACGGATCGTCCTGAGCCTGCGTTCGGGCCAGTGGATGGGCTGGCCCTTGATCGTGGCATCCGGGTAGGCCTGCTTGATAAACGGACGCGTGCGCCGGATCACCACCTCTTCCAACAGGTTGAAGAGTGCTACGCCGGTCTCCTGCTGGCGCTGGGCACGGCGCGCAGCCATAAAGTAGCGTTGCAGGTCGCCGATGCCAGCGGCCGCGAAAAAGCTGCGGTCACCCCCGGTGAAGAGGTTAACCTGGTTGTAGAGATCGAAGATGCTGTTATTGATCGGCGTGGCGGTCAAGAGGATGAGCTTCTTGCGCTCGTTGCTGAGCCTGCCACGCCGGTTGTTGGCGGCGAGGATGCGTTCAAGGTTCTCGTAGCGTTGGGCGTTGTGGTTGCGGAAGTTGTGACTCTCGTCGATGAGCAGGATATCGGCATCCTGGATCTCGTCGCTGTCGAACTCCTCGCGCCCAAGAGCCTCCTGGGTCACAATCCTGGCGGCGATGCCCGCACTGAGTAGTTCATCGTGCCACAACTTATGCAGCGCGGCGGGACAGATGATCACCGCCTTGTAGCGCAGGTGGTAGGCATAATCCTCCAGTAGCTTCTTGCCGATCCAGGTCTTGCCCAGGCCCACGCTATCGGCGATCAACACGCCATCGTAGCGCGCCAGGATCTTGCGCGCCTTCTTGACGGCATCCTCTTGAAACTCACTCAGTTCAACAGCCGAGCGCGTGGCGGCGGCGCTCTCGTCGGTCGCCAGTTCATCGCGAAAATATTCAAAGAGGGCCTTGGTGTAGACCTGGTAGGGCGTGTATTCCTTGCGCCCGAACTTGGAGGCGTTGATCAGTTCGATCAGGTCGTCCTTGAAGTCGCGCGCCTCCTGCCACTGGCGTCTGTACCACTGCGTCAATTCGGTGAGGGCCAGCAGTCCCGGCACATCGGCAGCGAGCAGGCGCTGCGCCTCGTGCAGTTCAAAGAGTTGTTCGCGGTCGCTCTCCTCCATGATGCCTCTGACACGCTCCAGGGCTACCTCGGCGGCGGCAAAATTGGCGCGATGCACGAAGTTGAGTTCTTGATTGCTCAGCAGGCCCGCGCGCGTAAAGTTCGAGGAGCCAACGATAGCGGCCAGCGGCGCGATGCGCGTGAAGCCTCCATCGGCGTAGAACTGATAGCTTTTGGCGTGCAGGAAACTGCGCGTATACAGACGCACCTGCACACGATCCTGGCGCAGGAAGGCGATCAGGCCCTCGACCTGCCGCAGCATACGCTCGTTGAAACTGGCATCCGCCAGCTCGCGGATCAGGCCTTTGACGGGCTTCGCCCCCGCCTCGCGCAGCCCGATATCCGTCCCCACTTCCGGCTCGTCGCCCAGCAGCAGGCGCACCGTCCCCATACGCTTGAGGCCAGTGTGCAGCAAAGACCAGGCGCCGACATTGAAGTAGGCAGTGGCGATATCCAGCGAGCGCATCTGCGGCTGTGCCAGCAAAGTCTGAAGCACCTCGCTCATGGTATGCTCTTGATTGTCGATCACAAAAGGCAGGCTGTCTATCATACGTCTCGCTTCTCCTGCCCAAGCCACGCACAGGCCTCTTTGTGCAGTTCAATGGCTAGTTCCTCTATCTCCAGCGCCACAAATGCCGCCAGTAGAGGCTGCCTGCGCTCTATGGCCCGCTGGAAACGACTCAAACCCTGCAATGTGCGCACCTGTAACTCCTGCCAGCGCGCCCATGTGAGGGTGGTGAATGGCACGTCGTAGCCCATCTCTTCCTCGACGCTGCAAGCCTGTTGAATATCCTCTAACTGCATGTGTCTCTCTCCCATCTGCCTGACCTCTCCAATTCTATCATGCGAGCACTATTATTTGGGTCGATATGAACCGATACAGATAAGTATAGCACGTATCCAACTATTTTTCAATAGTTAGATATTGTGAATTTTTCAGGAATTAAGAAAGTTACTAAACTATCTGCATGGAAAATGATATGCATATCCCACATTTACCAGGCTTCGTTTCTGTCAAGGAAGCGGCCGAAATGTTAGGGATATCAGA
>JBDTHH010000061.1:0-7300 GCA_039937055.1 Ktedonobacteraceae bacterium
AGTGAACCCAGGTGTACGCTCGCTGACCAGGTTACCCCTCAGGAGAATAACGCCACTGTCACCAGGATCACGGTGTCATGCCCAGTGTGCTCACACCAAAGACAATACAGGAAGCCAGCGTCGATACGTCACACGACGCTCTTTGTGTGCCCTATGTGCGTCACGGCTTTCTTGCGGCTGCGCCATGCAGAGAGAAGAGCCGTACTTCCCGCAAGAAATAGGCACTCCGTCGCGATGACTGGCAGCCAGGACAAAAGAGGGGTGTGCCTGCTATACAGCACAAACTGCACGACGATGATACTCAGGCTCAGCAGAATACACACACTGCCCAGGACCACTTTCACGATCTGCTTTTTCATGGTCTGTCTTCTTTCTTTCTTCTGGCTTCCCTCCTGCTGCGCGATGGATGTGAAGAGATGATGGCTCCTCCAGACACTCTCAGGCCAGCGAGACAGGCTCCGATAGCCCCGCTGCCAGTCAGCGCTCATGCTCCAAGCATTGCCGCGGTCCCACCAGGGTCAAAGGTGGCATCGAGGGCGAGAGCCAGATACCAATCAACAGCATCTGCTCCCCCTGGATCGGTCACATTCACCGGATCACACTTGGCATACACATAGCGGTTCGACGAGCGCGCATCGAACACGCTGCCCGCCTTAGGGTCTTGCTGCGTCCAGCGGCCCACGCTCGCGTCGTAGGAGCCGCCGGCGAAGCGCCAGGGGTTGGCTTGCAATACCGATGGCAAACTAGCGAACCCTATTTCTATGCTGATGCTATTTCCGAAAGCACGCTCAATCTGTACGTATCGAAAGAGTTCGCCAGCAGTATCAAAGTGCGGGAGAGCCACCAAGCACAATGATTTACCTCTTCCGCTGACCACCATTACCGAACACCATGATGAGGAGTGAAATGAACATGCCAAAAAAACTCAAACCGCCTATCAGCTCGAGAGCGGGATTGCTCCTTCCAAGAAAGAATATGAGGACATAGACGAGCGTGAAAAACGAGCAAACACCCCATAAAATGAGCTTTTTTTTCCTCAATGGACCCCTCCCTCTTACATGTATTCCATCAGGATCTCTTCCCCCCCCTTTTTATACAGGGAAAGGAAGAGATCCTCTTTGGCTCGCTTGTCATTGCGCTAATACCGTGCCGTAACGACAAGATGTTTGGTGTCACGATGTTTCCACCCTTCCTCTGTTCCATCCTCTCATAGGACAGTGAAACGTCTAGATCTCCACCCCAAGTTGGGTCTGGAGGCAGTACTTAATAAGAAGTATGACTGCTATTGCTGCTATCAATCCGGCAATTGCCGCAATTGTCTCTGCGCCGAGGATACCAGCTATCAATGCAATAGCCGTACCAAGTACAAAGACGCCAGCGAGAGTCTTGGATGTATTTCCTGTACTCCCAAGCATGCATCCCCAAAAATCCCCCCCAGCAGCTTGCTTCCCGCCCGGATCGGTCACATTGACGGGATCGCACTTGGCATACACATACCGGTTCGACGACCGCGCATCGAACACACTGCCCGCCTTGGGGTCCTGCTGCGTCCAGCGTCCTGTCGTCGCGTCGTAGTAGCGCACGCCAAATTTGGTGAAGCCAGTCGCGCCGTCGTAGTAGCCACCTGCGAAACGCCAGGGGTTGGTCTGCAACAGCGAGGCCACAGGGGCATGCAGCAGGTTGCCATAGGCATCGTACTGGTAGCGCTCGTTGCCGACCAGGTTTCCGCTGCCATCGGTCAGTCCGACGGTGGAACCCAGGCCGTCAAAGAGATAGTAGTAGGTCCCGTTGGACGTGCGCTCGCTAACCAGGTTGCCCTGGTTGTCACGCGTGTAGTACACCTGCCCGTTACTGTCGTTCTGGCTGCTGATGCCCAGCGGCGAGTTGACGTAACTGGTGCCTCCGGCCTGCACACGCTGGTTCTGGTCGGTGCCCGTGTAGTTCATCGAGACGCCTTTGATCGACGTGGTCTGATCCTTGGCATTGTAGACCAAAGAGACGTTGCCTGTCGAGATGTTCGTCTCGTTGCCATTGGCATCGTAGCTATAATTCGTCCCCTGCGAGGTCGAGGTGAGCTGGTTCGCAGAGTTATAATTGAATGTAGTCTGGGTCCCGTTGATCACCTGCGAGGTGCGATTGCCCGCTTTGTCGTAGGCGTAATCGAAGTCACCAATCTTGTTATTAGAAGAGTCGAAGATCTCGGCCTCGGTGAGACGATTCATGCTATCGTAGTGATAGTTCGTCTTCTGGTTCAGCACATTGTCTGTCATGCTCTGACGGAGGCTCTTGCCGCCGTAGTCATAGCTGTAGCTGGACAGGGTCGTGCCAGCATGGGTGGCGGTGATGTTCGTTTCGTGGCCGCCCTTGTCATAGCTCAGGCTGAGAGAGACCCCGTTGGGATAGGCCACACTGGTGCGACGGTTGTTGTTGTCGTAGCCGAAGGTGGTTGTGGCTCCGTTGGGGTCGGTGAGCGTCTTCACGAGATTGACAGTGTTGTAGTTGTAGCTGGTGGTGCCTCCCTGATCGGTGAAGGAGGTCAGGTTGCCGATCGCGTCATAGGCCATCGTCAGAGTGGTCCCATCAGGGAGTTGCTTGGTACGCACGCGATTGGCGGCATCATATTGGAAGTGGGTGGTGCCGGTATTGTCCGTCTGACTGGTGACGTTGCCTGACGCGCCGCGCGTGTAGCTTACCGTCGTTCCATCCGCGTATTTCACTTTCGTGATACGGTCCAGCAAGTCGTATGTGAAGGAGGTAGTCTGCCCCTTGCCATCGGTCACGCTGGTCGTCCGGCTCAGGGAGTCATGCACGATGGTGGTGGTTCCCAGCGGGCTGGGAGGGGTGACCTTCGTCAGGTTGCCCTGGCCATCGTAGGTGTAGGTCGTCGTATTGCCATCACCATCCTTCATGGTGGCCAGCGTCCCGTTGGAATTGTAGGTGTAGCTGGTGGTTTCACCCGCACTACCGTTGGTCACGTTCTTGACCTGGGTCAGATTGCCAGGGGAGTCGTAGCTGTAGCCCAGCGTGTTCCCCTGCGCATCCTGCGCGCTAGAGACAGAGAAGGGATGGTTGCTATCCTGGTAGAAGAAGGCACTCTTGGCACCTGTGGAGTCAGAGGCCGTAGAAATGTTGTTATTGGGGCCGAAGGTGAATGTACTGGTGTCGCCTAACGAGTCCTTCAGCGAGGACACATCGCCGTTGGGGGTATAGGACTTGGACTGTGTGTGCCCTAATGCGTCGGTGACATCGGTCACATGCAACGCGCTATCGCTCTTGTAGGTCGTTTGATTGTTGCGTGCATCGGTGACCACCGTCGTGTTGCTCGTGGCACCAGTCGTATAACTGAACGTGGTGATTGCGCCGGTGGTATCGGTGATCGAGGCCACTTCGTCAATGGAGCTGGTCGTGGAATAGGCGATTTTGAAGGCATGCGTCGTCGGGTCGTTGATCTGGATCAGGTCATCGGAGCCCGTTTCGTAGGTGTAGGTCGTGGTCTGACCCAGCGCATCGGTGGAGCTGGCCAGGTTGCCATTGGCGTCATAGGTGTACTGCACCGTGCGGCTGGTGGGATCGGTGATGGTAATCAGCCGACCAGAGCTATCGTAGGTGTAGGTGGTCACCCGTCCCTGGGTGTCGGTGATCGAGCTCACGACCCCATTGACTTGATTGAAGGTGACCTGATTGCCGTTCTTGTCCTCGTCCACCTTGAGGTGCCCGGCGGAGCCAAACTCGTAGGTTTCGTGATTTTTATGGAAATCCAGGTGATAGTTCCCATCATTATTGGCCGATGGCGGGGTCAGCGTGGCGTTGAGACCCGAGGGGTCTTTGAATCCCCCATTGCCAGTGGGTGTGAAGGTGAACGGGGTGGCGCTGGGACTATAGTAGGTGATGGAGCCATCGCTATTGGTGGTCAGATAGACATCGGCGCCCGCACTGAGATTCCAATGCTGGCTCAGAACCGATGTCTGCGCGTCGGTGGCCATGGAATTGTAGAAGCGCTCGATGGAGAGGTCGACCCCTGTCCCCTGGATGTGCAGATCGCTGGCATGCACGACGAGGTTGCCGCTGGCGGCGTTGACTTCCACCACCAGGTGGGCGTTGATCTGCCACTTCATGTAGGTGTAGTAGGACTGTTCCCCCACGGAGGCGATATGATTTTCAAGGATGGCGGGGACGTTGGTTTCGCCACCGCCGCCAGGCCCTGAGCGCGGGTGCTGCACCGTATCTCCAGAGCGACCGCGCGCGTAGGGGAGATGATAGGTGCTGGCGGTCGAAGGTTGCTGCGGTGCCTGTTGCATGATCGGCTGCGCCGGCTGCGCCTGCAACCGGCTGGCCGCATAGGCCGGGGAGGTGGCCAGTCCGAGCCAACTGCCGATCACCAGCGTGGTGGTCATTAGAAAAAGGAGGAAGAGGCGTGTCAGAGTATTGAGACTCCAATGACGCTCAAAGTAGCGCAGGACACCCATGATCGGTGACCTCAGCGACCATGTCGCTGCGTGAGACCCGGAACCGGGCTGCGAGACCATCTGTATCTCCTTGCCTGCTTCATGCAGTACATCTAGAAAAACACAGTACGAAATAGTGAAAGGGTGACACGAACAAAGCCTTCTAAACAGACATCAGGTCATCGTAATGTCCGCCAGTCCATCGATATATTCTCTCGGACTCCCAGAGAGACATACCTGGTGTGCAGGGAACAGGATTCCCCTTACAGTACTATTCCTCCTTCAATGAGTATGAGCATACGGAAACAATAAACGTAGCGGGATCAGATGAGACGGCGCGCAGAGAAATGCCTTTCCCAGGTATGAGAAGATCATGAAAGTTTCATTGATTCCAGGGGCAGAATCCCCCTATGTGCTAAGAAGACCTTCTGAATTTCTTTTCCCTCACCTGTAGAAACTACAGAGAGTATACCTGGAAACAAGCAATGGAAGAAGGGAATGTGGTATCATTTTGTGTATCATCTGCATCATTTTCTCCCCTGCTCCCATGAGTAGGTGAGACAAGTCCTTTTATTGATATGTAGGGTTCTCTCCTGTAGAAAGGCGTGTAGTATGTCTAAAAGTGGGTCTCAGCCCTCAGCGCGGCTGCGTTTAGTAGAGGCTCGTAAACGCCAGGGCTGGTCGCAACAAGAGATGGCCGATCACCTGGGCACGACGCGACTCAACGTGAGTCGCTGGGAGCGCGGCATCACCACTCCCTCGCCATATTTTCGTATCAAACTCACAGCCCTCTTGAAAATGAACGCCCACGATCTCCTGCAGACAGAGACAGAGAGCGAGCAGACCTCACAGGAGGAGGCTCTTCCTCCAGACCAGGCGCTCTCCGCTCCTGGTCGACGCATCTCTTCAGGAGCCTGGACCATCCCCTATCCGCGCAATGCCTTCTTTACCGGACGCGAAGACCTTCTGCACGAGCTGCACGCCCGCCTCGGCCGGGACCACAGCCTGGCTCTGACGCAGGCGCAGGCGCTCAGTGGGCTGGGTGGCATCGGCAAGACCCAGACCGCTATCGAGTATGCCTACCGCTACGCCAACGACTATACGGCGATCTTCTGGATCAGCGCAGAAACCCATGAGAGCATCGTTTCCAGCTTTGTGGCCATCGCCGAGGTGCTCAAGTTATCTGAACGAGAGGAAAAGGAGCAGAGCCGTGTGATCGCTGCCGTCAACGGCTGGCTCAACAGTCATCGCGACTGGCTGCTGATCTTCGACAATGTAGAAGAGATCGAACTGGTCAAAGGGGCATTGCCTGCTACTCGTAGCGGTTCTGTGCTCTTCACCACGCGCAGGCACGCCATAGGACTGAGCGCGCAGATGGTGAACCTGGAAAAGATGACAGATGAAGAAAGCCTGCGCTTCCTCCTGCTCCGAGGCAGGCTGCTTGATCCAACAACGCCACTGGATCAGCTTACAGCAACGGATGTAGCTCTTGCTAGAGAGATCGCCAGGAAGATGGATGGTTTGCCACTGGCCCTGGATCAAGCAGGGGCCTATATTGAAGCGACACAATGTAGTCTATCCGATTACCTCCAGCTTTTGCACATGTCTCAATCACGTCTCCTGGATGAGCGTGATGCTTACGCCGATCATCCGTTGTCTGTGACCAAAACCTTCGCGCTGGCATTCAAGCAGATTGAGCAGGACAACGCGTTGGCAGCCGAGTTGCTGACGCTAGGTGCCTTCCTGGCGCCTGAGGCCATTCCTGAAGCGCTTTTCGTCGAAAGCGCCGCAGTGCTAGGACCACCATTTGAGGCGCTGACTACCGGTCCTCTCGCGTTCAATGCAGCCATCAAAGAGTTGCTGATCTACTCGTTGATTCAACGCAACGCCACAGCCAGAACGGTAACGATTCATCGCCTCGTCCAGGCTGTGATCAAGGAGGGAGTAATGGAGAGCGCACAACGTCAGTGGGCAATACGGGCGATCAGAGCCGTCAATCATGTCTTTCCAGATTGTTATGATGTCTCGGCCTGGCCGCGCTGTCAAAGCTTCCTTCCCCATGCCCTGGCCTGTGCCGCTCTTATTACCTCATGGAATATGACCCTACCGGAGGCAGGAGAACTGCTCTATCGAGCGGGGAACTACTTACGAAGGCGGGGACAATATAGCCAGGCGGAGCCACTTCTTTGTCAGGCACTCGATCTTCTCATGAAGATGCTAGGACCAGAGCACCTTTCTATTGCTCAGCACTTGAATGATCTGGCTCTTCTCTACAGTTCCACTGGACAATGGACGCGAGCTGAAGTCCTCTTTCAGCAATCCTTGACCATGCGTGAAAAGAAGGGAGGCCCAGATCATCCAGACACGGCCGAGTCGCTTCAAAGCCTGGGGTATCACTATTGTGAGGAAGGACGCTATGCTGAAGCCGAACCCCTTTTTCGCCGTACGGTACAGATCTACGAGCAGTCCAGGGGCCCAGATCATCTAAACACAGCCAGTATTCTTTCTGCATTAGGATTCATCCACAACAGAAGAGAAGAGTATACTCACGCTGAATCCCTTCTTCAGCGCGCATTGCTCATCCAGGAGAAGGCTTTAGGACTGGAGCATCTCAATCTAGCCAATACTCTCAACAATCTAGGCTATGCCTCTTTGGGACAAAGGTGCTACAGCCAGGCAGAGGCCTATCATATGCGTGCATTGGCCATTCGCGAGAAGGCCTTAGGACCTGAGCATCCTGACTTAGCATTGAGCCTATCGAACTTGGGGAAGGTCTCTTTTGCACAAGGGCGCGATCAACAAGCAGAAAGGTCATATCAGCGCGCATTGGCCATTCGCGAGAAGGCCTTAGGACC
>JBDTHH010000062.1:0-18684 GCA_039937055.1 Ktedonobacteraceae bacterium
TAGATGGATGATGCCTATCGGATATGACGCGCTACAAGTAGCATTACTGGTGCCGGGATTGCCCTTCCGGCTTTCGTGTGAAACACCTCCTTTCTGATGCTGTTCGCGCCGGTGTTCGCCTCTACACCCTGTCCTGGGCGGCAGCTTTCCCCGCGTACTCCCGCAGGGGCAGCATTGCTAGAAACGAGATGGCGGCCATAGAGGCGATATAGGCCGCGATAAGCACGTAGGCTGGATAGCCGGGAGCCAGCCTGTCATGGTTCGCCAGGAGATAGGTAGCAATTAGCGGCGCGGGTCCGCCAGCGGTGATGGATGCCAGTTGATAGCCCAGCGATGTGCCGGTATAGCGCGTCCGGGGTCCGAACTGCTCGGCGATCAGCGCCGCCTGCGGGCCATACAGCCAGGGATGAAAGATACTGAGCGAGAGCGCGATAGCCAGAATGACCAGCAGCGGGTTTTTCGTATTCAACAGCAGCACATAGGGGAGAGCAAAGAGGGCCATCAGCACTGTGCCCAGCATATACCAGCGCCTGCGCCCGACGTGATCAGAGAGCGCGCCAAACGCTGGTATCGAGATGCACGAGGTCAGAGCCGCCAGGGCCAGGCCGGTATAGAGCAGCGAGGTATCCAGGTGCAGGACCTCCAGGCCATACGAGAGCGCGAAGGTAGTAAAGATATAGAAAGGCGCCTGTTCGCCTGAGCGCAGGAGTACTGCCAGCAGCACCTCGCGCCAGTGAGACCAGACCTCCAGCAGTGGTGCCCTGGACTCTTGCTGGGCGGCTTTCACTTTGGCGAAGACAGGTGTCTCCAGGATACGCAGGCGAATATAGAGTGCCACCAGCACCAGCATGGCACTGAGCAGGAAAGGGATGCGCCAGCCGATGCTCTCAAAGGCCGTTCCTGGGTAGAGATTCTGAAAAAGCAGCACAGCCAGCGCCGAAAGCCCCACGCCAATCGGCACCCCTGTTTGTGGCCAGCTTGTCCAGAAGCCCCGCCGCCGGTCATCACCGTACTCCATTGCTAAGAGCACCGAGCCGCCCCATTCGCCGCCGACGCTGACTCCCTGCAGAAAACGCAGTGCAGTGAGCAAAAGTGGGGCTGCGATGCCAATGGTGGCATAATCCGGCAGAATACCGATCAAAATCGTGGTAACTCCCATAAGCAAGAGGGTCACCACCAGCGTAGAACGCCTGCCGACGCGATCGCCTGACCAGCCGAAGAAGGCGCCTCCCAGCGGGCGGGCGGCAAACCCCACGAAATTGGCGCTAAACGAGGCGATAATACCCACAAACGGGTCCAACCTGGGGAAGAACACCGCCGGGAAAACCTTGACGGCCAGGAAGCCATAGAAGAAGAAATTGTACCATTCAATGGCTGTGCCAAGCGTACTCGCCGTGATGATGGGGAGCATACTTCCCAGTGTGACAGGGCTGTCTGTGGTACTGATACTGGTGGACGCCATTGAACCTCCTTACCGTCGCTTCGCCCGCTCACGACGCGCCAGCGCCGACTCTGCCTGGTAGTATAAGTATAACCGGTAGGAGTATAAAATCCGTAAACGAAGTGGGGGATGATATAAACAAATATGTAAATATTTTTTCTCGCTCCGTGGCCAAGCGCTCTTTGATTGCAATAGTGAGGCGTTTAGGATACTATAGACCGGAGGGTAGGGAGTCGTCGTCTCATCGTTGAGGGGTCGGGTATGCTAAAAACTCTGGAACGCAGAATCACGCTCCAGTTACTGGTCTTCTATGGCCTGTTCGTTCTGCCCCTCCTGCTTGGTGGGGTGGAACTCTATCTATTTCAGCGCAATGCTCTGCAGCAAAGCGCCCAGCAGGCCGACCTTGGCCTCGCGCAGGCGATAGCGCTTGAGGCCGACTCTAACGTGCGCGCGGCTGCCGAGGAGGCTGTGGACCTCTCTAAAAGCCAGGCCGCGCGTGACTTAGATGCACGCCAGCTTACGCCTATTTTTGCGGCTGCCAGGCTCTCTCACCCCGCCATCAGCCTCTACGCGGCCTATGATGTATCTGGCAGGTTGCTGCTCAATTATCCCTCAGGTCAGAGAACGATTGCGCAGGATGCCGGTTTTCGCGCGCTCTTTCAAAAAGCGCTCAGCAGCGCCCAGCCATGCATCTCGGCGGGCTGGATGCGTATCGCGCCCCATGAGTATGTGATCTCGATTGCCACGCGCATAGCAGGCAGCCGCGGCCAGCCCGTCGGCGTCATGATGATCTATCTTTCATTGGAGCAGTTCACTGCCCACCTGATAACCGTGCGCACGCAATTGGCGAACAGTAGCGAGGTGCGCATCTGGATCGTGGATGGCGATGGCAAGCCGCTAGCCAATACCGAAGGTGTCTCCCCCGAAGTCGTGCTGTTCTCTGTCTTGCCAGGTCTGAAGAACGCGCTGGCGGGAAAATCCGGCAATTTGATCGCCCCTGAGCAGAGGCGCGATTGGTTGTATAGCTATGTGCCTATCGCCGGCACAGGCTGGGCCGTGGTCGTGCAGCGTCCGACCGATATCACCTTTGCGACAGTGATTACGTTTCAGAATAGCCTGATCCTGGCGCTGGTGATGCTGATCGTGGGCGCCAGCCTCTTCTGGTTTGTGATGCATGGCTGGGTGGTGGCGCCCCTGTCGCGCCTGGCGCAGGCCGCGACGCAGATCAAGCCTGACCAGACGCTGAAGGTCACCGATGGCAAGTTGCTGGCGAAAGATCGCGGTCGCAGCGATGAGATCGGGCGGCTCATCGCCGCCTTCTCGACGATGGAAGACGAGATCCACATCCTGTTCCGGCAGAGCGATGAAGAGAGCCAGGCGCGCCTGCATACGCTGGATGCGATTATGCGCAGTATGGACGAGGGGGTGCTGCTGGAAAGCCCCGAAGGCCAGGTCGTGTATGTCAATCGCCGCTTCCTCCAGTTTGTTGGTCTTTTGCCCCAGGAGATGTTGCTGGCCTCCTTCAAGGATAGCCGCCTGCCTGAGAAGATGCTGGCGCTGGTCTTGGAGCCCGATACGTACCTGGAGGCCGTGCGCCGCGCTGAAAGTGGTAGCGGTCCCCTGGTGGTGGAGTTTCACGCCCGTGGCTACTATAACCAGGTCGGTCAACTGGTCCCCAGCCGGCGCGATATCCGTATGCGCCTGTTCCAGGTGCGCGATCAGGCAGGCCAGCTTATCGGGCGCGGCAAGATATTCCAGGATGTGACTCGCCAGAACGAGGCCGAGCAGGTCAAGAAGAATCTGCTGGCCATCGTCTCTCACGAGCTCCGCACTCCCCTGACGGCGATCAAAGGCTATGCTACCAGCTTGCTGGAGACCGATGTGGTCGTGGATGAGGCCTTGCAGGCGCGCTTTCTCCAGCATATCGTGGATGAGAGCGATCGCATGGCGGACATCGTGACCAGCCTGCTGGAGATGTCGCAGCTTGAGGCCGGAACGCTCAGGCTCAACCCCGCGCTGTATCGCCTGCCAACGCTCTTTGAACGTGCTGTGCCGGCGCACGAACAGCAACGGGTTCGTATCACCCTGCCCACTGATCTGCCGCTTTTGTATGTTGACAGGCGGCGTATGGAGGTGGTGTTCCGCAATTTGCTGGAAAACGCGCGCCGCTACGCCGGGGACGATGCCGCCATCGAGATTTCCGCGAGCTTCGAGCCGAGCCCTGACGATGGCGGCCTCTTTCTACGCGTTGCCGATACCGGCCCCGGCATCCCCGTTGATCTCACCGAACGCATCTTTGAGCGCTTCTATCAAATCGATGGCGGGCGCAAGCGTAGCAGTGGCGGCGTTGGCCTGGGCCTGGCGATCTGTCGTGGCTTTATTGAGGCACATGGCGGACGCGTGTGGGCGGAGAACCGCACGGATGGAGTGACGGGCGCGGTTTTTCATATCTGGCTACCATCAAAGGTGTTGCATACACAGGGACCTCAACAGGATCAGGATCTATCTCACCTTGATCTGGCCCCGTAAATGCATGGAAAGGGCGTGAGCATATGGCACAGGAAAAGCATATTTTAGTGGTGGACGACGAACCCAGCATTCAGGACTTTATCCGCCATAACCTGGAACTGCGCGCGTTTAAAGTCTCGCTCGCCAGCACTGGCCTGGAGGCGCTGGCCCTGTTCGAGCAGGTACACTTCGCCCTGGTGATCCTGGATATCATGTTGCCTAAAATGGATGGTCTGGAGGTGTGTCGCCGCATCAGACAGCGTAGTACTGTCCCCATTATTATTCTAACTGCTCTGGGAGAGGAGGCCGATAAAATCACTGCTCTGGATCAAGGCGCCGACGACTACCTGACCAAGCCCTTCGGTGTGGGCGAACTGCTGGCGCGGGTACGGGCGGTGCTGCGTCGCAACCACTGGGCCGATACACCTACATCGGCCGGTACGCAGCGCTTTGGCACGCTGGAGATTGACTTTGAGCAGCGTCGCGTCTGGCGCGAGAGTGAACTGGTCAAATTGTCGCCCACGGAGTTTAGCTTGCTGCAAGAGCTGGCGCTGCATCCCGGCAAGGTGCTGACCCACGAGACGCTGCTGAGACGCGTATGGGGCACAGAATATCATAGCGAGACAGAGTACCTGCGAGTCTATATCGGGCGCCTGCGGCGCAAGCTGGAGGCCGATCCAGCGAAACCTGCGCACCTGGTGACCGAGCCGGGTGTGGGCTATTATATGGTCAAGTAAGTAGAGACATCCGATAAAAGGAAACGTAGATGCAAGTACTCACCCCTGAATGCCGGGCTTTTCTGGTCGCGCGTCCTCGTACGGGCAAGCTAGCCACGGTGCGCGCGGATGGTCGCCTTGTTCCTGGACTTGCTCCGCAATCTTCACGCCCTGCTGCGCTGCTATTTTTTCTTCTTGATCCACCAGAGTTTCCACCCAGGTTTGCACCGTAGACAACACCTGCAAAACCAGTTCCAATGCCTCATCTTTCTGTCGTTGTTGATCCCAGTCGCGATCAAGCGCCGCCTTTAAGCTGGTACCCCAGACGAGTTCTGCTCCGGCTTCCTTCGCCACTTCGGAGAGATCTCGCCCCTGCTGATCGGCAACGACGCGCATGACTTTTTTGAGTGCGTGCCCTATGAGATTACAGGTGTCTTCCACGCGCTCCGCTCCCCACAACGGACTACTATCTAAAGCAACACGTAATGCTCGTGGGCCAAACGTTTGGCTTTGGCTGGCAAGCTCGATGGTTCGTTCGATGAGCCGTCGATCCATCTGCGCGTCGATAATCCGCTTGCGAAAAGCGACGAACGTGCCTTTACTGAACGGTGGCTGATCGGTATCCAGACAATCCAACACCAACTGCCAGCGCCGATCCATGAGTGTTGCTTCGATCACCCCATCATCGAATACGCCCGTGTAGGCTTGCAGAATGACTGCCAGAGCAAGCTTCGCAGGAGCGATGGGTGGGTGGCCTCGCTTGCTTGGCTGGTAGAGGTTCGCCAGTTCCTGTTGGAACGCTTCATCGAACAATTCGTGCCGATGATGGCGCAGGAACACAAAGAGTTTCGCATGTCGTATGCCTGTCACAATCTGTTCTTCTTGTGCGGAAAGGTTCGTTGGCGGTTGCCAAAACGGTGGCTGCATGGGTGTCCTCCAGGCGTGGGCTGGGCGCACGCGCGCGTCGGTCTCCGCGTATGGTTACCCAGCCGTGCTAAACAGACTGAAGAGGAGAGAAATCCCCACGAAGATCAGGAGTGAGAGACATAGTCATTGACCTCCTCGATCTTTTCTGGAGCTTTGGTGAGCTTTGATGGGGGCATCCCGTAGGTGGCGGGAATCTCGCCTGCCGGAATGGGCAGAGCAAAACGCCAGTGCCTCACCCACAGCACAAGCGGAACCAAGAGCAGCAAGACAACCAGCGAGGTCCATTGGGCTTGCTTGAGTCCCCAATCCAGCGCGAAGAGCGGCACGACGGTATTCGCGCGGGCAAAGAAGACGAAAAACTGGGTGAGGGCATAGCCACCCAGATAGGTGAGCAAGAGCATACCAGGGCGGAGATAGCGCCAGACCAGCGGCAGGAGTATCCCGATCAGTAGGAGATTGAGAAGCAGTTCATAGCCAGCAGCAGGCTGGACAGGCACATGGCAGGTGCCTGCCTCCAGATTCCGGCAGGCCCAACTGGCTGGGTGGTCATACACCGTGGACCAGGGCAGCGTGCTGGGGTAGCCGATGATATCGCCGTTAATGAGGTTGCCCAGGCGAGCAAAGGGGTGCGCAACGGCGGCGAAGAGCGCGCCAGCATCAAGGACGACTAAGGGGTTCAACCGCTCTTTGATGGCCCGCCAGAACAGCACCGGCACAATCAAAAAGACCGCCCCGTAAAACGCCATGCCGCCTTCCCAGGTGGCCAAGATATGTTGGGGCTTCAAGAGGTAATCCGGCACCAGATCGGGCTGCTGGATCACGAAATAGAGACGCCCGCCAACCAAACCGGCCACCACACACCACCAGAGCATCCGATACACCTGTTCCCGCAAGATCCCCTGGCGTGCGATATACCTGCGGGTCAGCCAGAGGCCCATCACAATGGCGACAACATACATGAGGCCGTACCAATGCAGGGCCAGCGGACCCAGGGAGAACAGGACCGGGTTGATATTCAGATGAATATACGGGCCAATTTGAAGCCATCCCCAATCGAGGAGAAAAGCCAGAGGAATTGAGATCTGTTGCATAGGTCACACTCTTTTCGTCAGGGGAAAATCCGCTCTTCAGCTTTCCCCTCTCTTTCAATCAAAGCACCCTGCATACAAGCGCGCAGACGTTGAAGATGACCACACTACTCACACCCAGAAGCAGGTCGAACAGGACGACGTCGCCGGTTAAGGTCAGCACAGAGCGCCACAGCTTCCCCCAACGGTCAGAAGACGTGCGTTCGTGCGAGGCTCGCCGCCAACACTCCAGGGAAGCCAGTCCCACTGCCAGGGTGACTAACAAGAACATCAGCGGCCAGTTCCAGGAAAGCAGTGTCGTGCTCCAGTTCACCCGTACCCCCACCAAACGGGCGACCAGCGCACCCAGGACGAAAACGGCAGCCAACAGCATGCGCCGCTCCGCCCGGGTTCTCATGCGCACCGCGAGGAATCCTGCCAGCGGAAGCAAGAGTGCCGCCACCCCACAGCCTCCAAGCACAAAGGCGCTGAAGAGGGTCAAGGTGAAGGAAGATGTGTGGGCAAACAGGGGTTCCACGAGGGCTGTGGTACTGATGACACTCAAGGCGTAGACCAGTCCAGGCAGGAGCAGAACCCCTCCCCGCAAGGCATGGGGGTGCATTTCTCTGGCCCAGGCTTCGGCAAAGGCGGCAGGATTGGGACCCACAACTGTTTCCGTAGATTTTTCATCCATCGCTGCCTGGAGAAGGTGGTGCTCTAATTCCAGTTGCATCTCGTTCCTGGGCGCCTTCGCAATCCCCCGCAGTTCCCAGTACCTCCCACATGCCTCACTGAGGTCGGAGATCTGGCTGCGGGTGGGCTGATCGAGGATCAACATCAGCATGTGCTCCTTTCAAAATCTGTGAAACGGCCTGGGCAAAGCTGTCCCACTCAGCCTGCCCCTCGGCCAATTGTTCGGCTCCTTTGGGGAGAAGACGATAGTACTTGCGCGGAGGGCCATCCGTTGAGGAGACAAGATATCCTTCCAGGTAGCCGCGCTGTTGCAGACGGCTGAGAAGAGGATAGATACTGCCTTCGCTCACCAGCGCGAGTCCTTGCTGGGCCAGGCGTTGGACCATCTCGTAGCCATAACAGGGCCGCTGCGCAATGGTGGCCAGCAGACATATATCCAATGTGCCCTTGAGCAATTGGGTCAAGCGTGCCTCCACGAAGATCTTCCTTCCACTCTCTTGCAGTACAATATACTGAAGAGGAGTATATCACATCGTAGCTTGTGTTGCAAGAGAGTGAAAGGAACAACTGCTGTCGCGACCGTGATTACTTAACCGACGCTCTAGCCTGGCTCAGGCGCCAGGCCGAACGCGCTGAGAGCCGGCAGCCGAGCACCCAGGACAATCAGCAGAAGGCTGGCGATAATCACCGGCACGAATGCCGCTGCCGGCAGGTGCAGGAGGTCCCAGAGGACGCCGCCAACGAAGGGGCCGACAAAGGCGACGGCGTATGTGAGCGATATGGTAATACCCGTGAGACGCCCCACTTCCTGAGGGCGCGCCAGCAGTGGTGGGAGGGCGATGCCAAGCGTAAAGACGATCGCCGAGCTGCCACCCAGCAGGGCGGCCCACAGAGGTTCCAGGCTGCCCGGCGTGAGAAGCCAGCCGGCAATCGAGAGGGTACAGATACTGCCTGAGATGATGAAGGGCAGTCGGCGCCCGGCCAGCCGCTGCGCAAACAGTGTGATCCCTATGCTGACCGGCAATTGTGCCGCGTTGAGCGTCGCCAGGGCCAGTGGCGTCATGGCTGTGTAGTGCAGGGCCTGGTTGTATGAGGGGATCCAGCCGTTCATGCCGAAGTAGATCAGGCTGCCCCCTCCCAGCAAGATCCCCAGATGCAGGGCATTGACGCGCGGCTGTTTGGGCTGCGGCACCGTCTCTTGCGCTGTCGCAACGCCGGTTGCTGACTCCGGTGGCGCGGGGCGCGCGCGCATTGTGACCGGGGCAGAAGGAGCGAGCCAGAGCCAGAGCACCAGCAGCGCGACGACCGGCAGGCCCCAGAACACAAAGGTGGCGCTCCAGGCGTTTCTGCCCAGAAACTGCGCCATCACCGGCACCGTGATGCCGGCGGCCACGGCCTCGCCGATGATCAGTCCATCCCCGAAGAGTGCGGCCACCAGGCCGATCTGTGCCGGGAACCAGCGGCGAGCCAGCACAGGCACCGCCGTCTGCGCCAGCGCGATGCCCAGGCTGAGCAGCAGCGTGCAGAGGAAGAGCGACAGCGCCGCCGGCCAGAGCGCGCGCAGCAGTGTGCCAGCGCCCAGCAGCGCCAGGCCAATGGAAACGCAGAGTCGCGCGCCAATGCGTTCTGTCAGCAGCCCCGAGGGCCAGGCTGTTGCTCCAAGGACCAGCACAGGTAACGAGGTGAGCAGCCCTGTCCCGGCATACGAGAGCCCCAGGTCGTGCTGGATAAGGGGCAGCACGGGCGGCACTGCCAGGATCACCGAACGCAAATTGAAGCCTACCAGGGTGAGTAGCACACAGACCAGGACTTTGCGCCAGGCTCCCGTGATAGGCTCATGTTCAGGGATGGCTCTCGTTTGCCGTGCCATCCCTCTCTTAACGTCCACTGCTGCTGCGCGCCTGCACCCGGCGAATGATCGCATCAGCGGCGACGGCGAGGACCAGAACCACCCCTTCAACCATCTGCTTGACATCGGTACCCTGGCTCTTCAAATCGAGGCCGTTCTCCAGGCTGCCGATGATGAGCATGCCCAGGATGATCGACCAGACAGAGCCGCGGCCGCCAAAGAGGCTCACCCCACCGATGACTGCCGCCGCGATGGCGTCGAGGAGTAGTGTCGGGTTGATCTGACTTGCCACCGAGAGATCACGCGAGGCCGCCAGCACGCCGGCTACCGCCGCCAGCAACGAGCAGAGGGTGAAGACAGAGATACGAATCCATGTCACACTGATACCTGCGCGCCGTGCGGCTTCGTTGTTGCCGCCAACCGCGTAGATATGCCGCCCATAGGCCGTCTTTGTCAGGATGAGCCAGAAGATCACAATCAGAGCAACCAGGATAGCTATCGATTGGGGCACCCCTAGATATGACTCAAACAGGATCAGCGTCCCCGCGGCCACCAGCACCGTCAGTGCAAGCTGGACGATAAGTTGAATTGGTGAGATCGTCTTGAGTCCGGCGTTGCGGCGGCGCATAAAGTTAAAAATGAGCGCTCCGAGATAGATAATGAGAACCACAACCGGCAGGCCAACGCCTATGATATCGGGCAGGTAGTTATTGGCCAGAGAGACAATAAAGTTGTCGTGAATAATCAGCGTTGTTTGATCTGACAGCAAGTGCAACAGCAGCCCGGCATATCCGATGGAGGCGGCCAGGGTGACAATAAACGAGGGAATGCGCAGGTAGGCGATCAGGACTCCGTTCACAAAACCCACCAGCGCGCCGATCAGCAGGGCGATGACGATGGCTTCCCAGGCTGGGTAGCCGCTGCGCTCCGATAGCACGCCCATGATCGTGGCGCAGAGCGTACTGACCGCGGCCACCGAGAGATCGATCTCGCCGAGCAGCAGGACCAGAATGCTCCCCAGCCCGATAATGCCAATCGTTATGTTCTGTAACACCAGGTTTGAGAGATTGCGCGGCGTGAGAAAAAGTCCGTTCGTCGTGAAACCAAAGTAGAGCGCGATAAGAATAAGCGTAAAGAGGACCGGAAGAAAGCCCAGATCGGTGCGTAGCAGTTGCCCTACAGTCCGGCGTGGCAGGTATGAAGGGACCTCGACGGAAGCAGGGGCATCGGTTGCCTCCCTCTCGTTGATAACTTCGCTCATTGTACTGCTCCTTCGTGTGCGCCATTGGATTCTGACTCACCACCAAACTCCGCGCCTGTAATCGCCGCCACCACGCGCTCAGGTGTCGTATTCTTGATATCGAATGTGCCGACGCGCTTGCCAAGGCGCAGGACAATAACGCGATCTACGACTTCAAAGACATCCACCAGGTTATGCGAGATCACTACCACTGCCAGGCCCTGGTCGCGCAGGCGCCGGATCATGTTGAGTACCTGGTGGGTTTGGGCCACACCGAGCGCCGCCGTCGGTTCGTCGAGCAGCACCACTTTGGCGTTGCGCAGGATGGTCTTGGCCACGGCTATCGATTGTCGTTGTCCGCCAGAAAGCGCGGCCACAAGCGAGCGCACCGAGGGCAGTTTTACATCCAGAGAACTCAGGACGTTTAAGGAGCGCTGTTCCATCGTTGTTTCCGAGAGGACCGGCCATGCAGTGCGTATCTCACGACCTAAGAAGAGGTTTGAGACAACGTCCAGGTTATCGCAGAGTGCCAGGTCCTGGTAGACCGTCTCGATGCCTAAACGCGTAGCCGCCTTCGGGTCAGTGATCTTTACGGGTGTACCTTCCAGGAAGATATCTCCTGAGTCCGGTGGTCCGACACCAGAAATCGTTTTGATCAGCGTTGATTTTCCCGCGCCGTTATCGCCTACGAGGCCCACGACTTCGCCGGCATAGACCTCGAAGTCTACATCGGTCAGTGCGCGCACGGCTCCGTAGGTTTTATTGACGCCTTGCAGCCTGAGGCGTGGCTCGCCCCGAAATGACAGCTCTGGCGCGGGGGAAGACATCTCAGTATTCGACGGGATCATATTATCCGCCATGGAATCCTCCACTATAGATGCTTCCCGTAGCCTGTCGCTGTGCGCGCTTTTGGGCTGCTGTCTTTCTCGCCTCCAGGGTGCGCAAGCGGCTGGCTACGGGAACCGAAACCAGCGGGATAGGATGCTTCAGAAGCACCCTATCTCCCTGGTAAACTGGTAGTACGCGGTTAGCAGGCGACATACTACCGGGGACAGGCTAGCAGATGCCACCCGTGCCTGCGGGCAGACCCTGGCAGACATCGCTCTTGGTCACGAAGCCATCGGCAATGACGGTCGTGGCAATGTTCGTCTTATCGACGGCGACCGGGGTCTCCAGGATCGATGGAATGCTGCTGCCATCGGAGGTCTTGGTCTGGCCATTGATCATGGATGTGGTGTCCTCGCCCTTGCTGATGGCAGCCACCAGGCTAGCCGTGGCCTGGGCCTCTTTGGTGATGGCCTTGTAGACGGTCATCGCCTGGTCGCCAGTCAGAATGTTCTGGATACCGGCAACGGTAGCATCCTGGCCGGTGACCGGAACCCTCTTATTGAGGTGCTGTGCCTTCAGTGAAGCGATGACCGAGTTGGCCATGCCGTCGTTGGCAACATAGGCGATCTGGATGTTGTTGCCGTTCTGGGTCAGCGCCTGGTCCATCTCGGTGCGGGCCGTGTCGTTGTTCCAGTCAGGCGTGAAGGTGTCATAGACCTTCTTCAGTTCACCGCTGTCGAAAAGCGGCTGGAGCTTGCTGATCGCTCCCTGCTTGAACAGCACCGCGTTGTTGTCGGTCTGCGACCCGTTGATCATCGCGACATGGTCGCCCTTCTTGTGATGATCGACGATGTACTGACCCTGCAACTCACCAACACGCACGTTGTCGAAGGAGACGTAGAAGCTGAGGTCCTTGGACTGGATGAGGCGGTCGTAGGCGATGACGGGCACGTTCTGCTGCTTGGCCTTGGCGACGATCGCGGCGGCGGCCACGCTGTCATGCGCGCCGACGACCAGGATGCAGTCGCCCTTTGTCAGGTCGGCCTCGGCCTGGTTCAACTGTGTGGCGCTGTTGCCCTGGGCATTGGCGTAGTCTACCGTGGCGTTAGGCAACGCGGCTGTGATATCAGCTGTCAGCAAAGGCTTGTCTTTGCTGTCCCAGCGCGCGGAACTCGCGGTCTCCGGTAGCAGTATGCCTACCTTCGTACAGCCTTTGCCGTTGCTGTTGCCGGCGGCAGGGGTGTTCCCGCTGCCTGTGGTTGGGGTATTCGCGCTGCTTCCACAGGAAGCCAGAATCACTGAGAATAAGAGAACGCTGACAATGCTAGCGAGCGTCTTGCGCTGCTCACTAAATAGCTTCATTGAAACCTATCCTTTCGCTCTGATCGTTGAGCTTGAAACTGTCTCTTCGACGAACATGCTCTCCCGATGGTGGCCTCGCATTCTTGACCTCCACAGTATAATACACATTCATCGAAACATGATACATTCTCCCCGTTATGAGAAATGTTGCCTCCTCCTTTCTAGTATAAGTCTTCTCCTAGCGCACCACCTGTTGGCGCGCCTGGATAGTCGTGGCCTGACGGCGATCCGTTTCTTCCTGGGCCGCAGCCTCTTCGCGTGCGATGAGAATACGCTCCCAGGCTTTGAAAAACGGATAATATAAAACAGCAGAGACAGCGAGATCAAAGAACTGGAGGAGACTGCCACGAATATCACCTCCAGTTGCCAGGAAGCCGCTGATTCCGATGGGGACGGTAAATGGTTGTATGATTACAGGCACATGCACCAGGCCTGAGGAGAATGCTACGTAGTTGATGGTGACGATGGTCACCGGGACCAGCACGAAAGGGATAATCATCACCGGGTTGAGCGCCATCGGCACCCCAAAGGTGACCGGCTCGTTGATGTTGAAGATCGCCGGCCCCAGCGCTACCTTGCCTACTGTGCGTAATTGTGCCGAGCGCGAGCGCAGCATATAGACGACCAGCGGCCAGGTGGCCCCGGAGCCACCCAGGTGCGCGAAGATATGGAAGAAAGGCTCGGTGACGATGCCATGCGCGCTGCCAGGCGCGGCCGCGTTCGTTGCCAGCGTGGTGAGCCAGAAGGGCGCGGCGATGGCGGTGACGATATTCATGCCGTGAATCCCCACGGACCACAGCAGCATCATCAGCACGATTTCGAACAGCGCCGCCGGATAGCTATCTTGCACGACTACCAGCGGCTGGAATAGATGCATCAGCAGGATGGGCAGCGTGTACTGCTGTTGCTGTGTCACATGCCGCTTTAGATCAATGATAACGGTAAATGTATGGGCGCTGACAAACCACTCAAGCAGCCAGACCGCTGTCAGGAGCAGCAGGACGGGTATCAGCGCTTCAAAGGCCCGCGTGACATTCGGGGGTACGGTCCTGGGGAGGCGGATGATAAAGCGCGAGCCGCGAAACCAGCGCATGACCTCCGTGGTCAGGATGCCGAGCAGGATGGCGATAAATAAGCCCTGTGCCCCCAGGTATGGGAGGATCGTGCCCAGTTTCAGGGTTGTCAGGTCGGTGACGGGGACGCTGGCGACCAGGAAGAGCACCATCGCCAGGATGGCGGGCTGCGCCGGCTCGGTACGGCGGTATTGCGCCAGGCTGTAGGCCACGCCGAATGCCAGGAAGAGCGCCATCAGTCCGAACGAGAGCTGAAATGGCACGGTCAGCGCCTCCTGGTATGGTCGCAGCAAGTCGACCAGCCCTGGAATGGGGGGTGGGTTCGTCAGGATCAGGAAGAGGCTACCGACGATAATCAGGGGCAGCGTGAAAATGATGAAGGCATCGCGAATGGCCTGGAGATAGATATTGCTCGCCAGCGTGCCAAGTGGCGGCACGATATAGCGCTCAAACCAGTCGCTGCTGCGTTCGATCAGGCTGCTCACGTTGAAGCCGTCCCTTCCTGTGTCTCGGGTAACAAGGTCAGCACCTGTGCTAACACGGCCTGTCCATTCATAGTTGCGTAGTGAAACGGTTCGATCAATGCTACCGGTTTGCCTGCCGCGCCTGCCATTTTCTCAATACTTTTGCGCAGGTGACGGATCTGGGGGGCGATGAGGACCACATCACACGTGTCGATCTTCTCCAGGTATTCCCCCGCGCTCAATGCTTCGACGGATAGCACATACGTGCGCCCCGCCGCCGCCTCAAGCATGCTGTCCACCAGCAAGCTGGTAGACATGCCCCAACTACACACGATCAAAACTCGTATCATGCCTGCTCCTCGCCCTGAGCTTCCGCGCTCTGCCTGCGTAGCCCTCGTGTCATCGTCGTTGTGACACACTACGAAGGCCAGTCACGAAACCACCGGTCTAATTGGATATATTGCAAGAAGCATGCCAATATGCGTGTAGCACAGATAGCACACATAGAGACGATGGGTGGCATGTTCGGCATCAATAATGGGGCTCAGGCGTGTAGAACAGAATGTATTGCCCGCTCAGTCGCAGGTGTTGCACCATGCAGACATAGCCATCGGGCAAGGTGAGCCGGTGACGCTCATCATACGTTCTGGGGAAGACTGCCTTGCGTTGGGTTCCATCGGGAAAGAGCAGCCTGGTCTCCAGCACCGTGCATCCGTGCCGCGCGAGAATGGCGGCGACCTCTGGAGACAAGGCAGCAGTCATCTCGATCATCCGCGTGTTCCTCCTGGCTCCATCCCAAAGACCTGGGCCACGATATCCGTCGCCTCGGCCTCTCCCACGATCTTCACTAACTGTCGATGGTAGCGCTCTATGTTGTCCATACGGGTCGTGATGAACTGATGCCTGGATACTATCGCATACCCCTGCAAGCCCCTCTGCGCAGCGACATACTCCGCTTCGATCTGGTTCCTGAGACGTGTTATTTCGCTCTTGTTTTCAGCCATCACCAAATTTCCTACCTTTCTAAATATATGCACTTAATTAGACTCAATCCTCTTGAAATCATAGATCACAAATCAATTATAATATATCACAAATCATTTCATCAATAAAGCTCAAATTCAATATAAGACTCAAATATCACTAGACAAAATGAGGCAAAAAACTTACAATATCAATGGCTCTATAAGCAAATATCAAAAATCAACGAGAGAAGAAAGCTATGGAAGAAAAATACTACACCTCAGAGGAGGTTATGAAGCTTCTCGGCATATCCAAAGCAACGCTAAACAGAAGGGCGGAGGATGGAACGATACCCAGCGAACTAAAAGAAGGGAAGAAAAGAGGCAGAAAGTATCCGAGAGAAGCAATAGATGCACATGTAAAACTTTTAAAGCCCAAAGATACTACCAAACTAACCTTTGGTCCCACAACAAACAGTGAGCTATGGGCAAGCTACCAGAACCATTTCAGATTATACGAGGTGGAAGACATTGTAACATATGCCAGGCTCTTAGAGTGGCGTGAAGCAAATTATGATATCTTCATGTCTGCAAGAGAAGGGGGCAAAAGAGTAGCAGGAGTAACCATTATGCCTCTAGAAGAAGAGATAATTATATCTCTCATAAATAAAGAGATGAGAGAACAAGACATACAAGCAGAATCAATAAGAGAATGGTCGGATACATACCTGACAGCGTATATACCAAGCATATCGATACATCATACAGGAGATGCTCAAAAGGATAGAGAAAGGGGGCACTTCATTATTAGAAGTGCCATCAGATGGGCAATTTCGTTAGACAGACAATACGATATCAAAAAGTGGTATGCTATAGCTGCGACACCTCAAGGGAAGAAACTCGTCGAACATCTCGGCTTTGAGAAGGTAGCAGGGCAAAGAGAAGCCTACTTGCTAACGGACCTGAAAAGGGCCACAAAACCTATCAAGGCATTTATTGATAAGTTAGAACAAGAGAACGAGCCTCTTGTGCCGCCGAAACGAAAGTAAGAACTAGCAGAATTCATAGAAAATATATCAGCTACTACATCGGGAAATGAAAAGCCGGAATTGATCCAGGCACAAAAGGAATCAGCCATCGCTTCTGCACACCGGTTCATCGATGCGATGGGTATAGCTATCAGAAAGGAGCGGGCCGATGAGAGAGTGGGATCAGATACAAACGCTGGCCGCTGCCTATGCAGACATCTGCCGGGGGCGCGATCCCTGGGTTGCTCTTGGAAACTTCATGAATGAATGGTTTGATTATGCCAGGGATCAACGGGAGCAGTTAGTGGCTGATCCGCTCATCCTTCCAGAGTCACCGCATCCCGATCTCTTCCGGTGGGCGGTCTTCTGCGCTGCGTCGGTCGAATGGCTCTGCGAACGTACAGGCATTCCCTGTCCTTCCTGGGCTCTAGACCCGGTGTATACCTTGCCTGATCCCTGGTTTGACACACCTTATGCCAACAAACCTCACGTACGAACACACCTCATCGAAACAACCCCAGAGCCTTTCAAGAAACGAAACATCTACTGCGGCAATCGGATGTTCGCCAACAAGTATGAGTTGGCAGAGCAGTTTCGCCGTCGTACAGCATAGCTTTCTAGTGCGCCGCAGATATCCCATGCTCTTCACCTTCTTCCAGGAAGAGACATTGACTGTCTCAGTCGATCCTATCCACGAAGATATCGATCTGCCTGAGAATAGACACAATGTTATAGGCTTCTTCGTCTGGCACGAAGCGCGCTACCTGCTCGGTAAGGATGTGCAGCGCGTGCCGGCAAATGGACAGTTCGCGGGAAAACTGCTGCTCTACCAGGACGCGCACCGCTTCGCTGACAAGGATGCCCTTGTATTGCCCGCCCCGTTCTAGGATGCAGGCCAGGTGGAGCATCAGGCCCGCTAGCACATCGAGGTCGAAGGTCTCACCGACTTCGACCTCGATCAACTCGATCATGCGGTCGATCAGCGGCATCACACGGACCGGGTTGAGGAATAGCAGGCGCTGGTTGAGCGACTGTGTAAGTTGATGCACAAGGTCCGCGCGTTGCATCAAAGGCGTCGCCGCACCGGTCAGTGCCGGTGGGGGTTGCTCGCTGACAAGAGTTGAGGGGATAGAGGCTTGCTCCTGTGAGGGTTGGAGCAGCGTGGGATCGATGAGCGTCTCGCCGAGCAGGGTCCGCAGGCGCGCCACGCCGTCGCCGAAGAGGAAGTCGGTCAGGGAAATGAACGGGTACTCTTCCAGGTGGGGATTGATGGTGCCGACGACGGCGACGACCTGGCGGTTCTCGACCATGCGCTGCACGTCTGCCTCGGTCTTGTGCGATAGGTTGATATCCATGCAAAGAATCTGAACCCCCTGCTGTCGCAGGCCGGGCAGGTGCTCTTCGAGCAACTCCGCGATCTTGGTGGCACTGCCAAAGCCGGTCAGGCAGACGGAGAGGATGACGCGCGAGGGCCGTGTGCCGGGCATGCCTGTTTTGCGCTCCTCGCTTTCGTTGTTGTTGGCGTGCTCGCTGACGGCGCGCGAGAGGGTCAGGCTCTCGGCGAGTTGATCGAGCGCCAGGTTCCGCGAGCGTTGCGCCCGGCGAGCAGCCTCCACCACCAGCGGCGCACTGACATCCGATACAGCGCGCACGCGGACCCCGGTTCTGCGCTGCACCAGTTCGCTCAGAGAGAGCAGCGAGACAAAATCGACGAGCAGCAGGACGCCGCCCCCCTGGTTTGCCACGCGCACCCAGTCCGCGACTCGCGACACCAGCTCATCGGGAGATTGTTCCAGGCTCAGTTCCACCCAGCGCACACTCTTGACGCCCACCAGAGTGTTGGCCAGTTCGGCCAGCCCGGCGGCGATGCCGCGTCCATGCGCTGCTACCACGATGCCTACGGTTGGCTGCTCGCTGCTCAAGAGCACATCGGCGTTGGCGAGCAGGACCGCCAGCACATCCATTTCGCTGTCCGGCAGCCGTATATTGAGCAGGGCGCGAAACTGCGACAGCGCCACGCGCGCGACTTCATATTCGATGGGATAGGTACGCCGCACGGACTGGATGGCCGCGCCCGCTATCGGGCGTCCCTGCGCGGTGTGTTCGAGTGTGCTGGTCACATGCATTGCCAGTATCAGGGCGAACTTCTCTGGCAGCACGCGCCCCAGTTGTTCCTCTGCCGATTCCACGACGACCTTGCAGGCGGCGGCGACACGCTCATCGACCAGATGCGGCGCCGTCTCCTGTCTCTCCTGGCTGACCTCATCGGCGAAGCGCTGGAAATAGTGCTGAATATCCAGGTGCAGCAGCCTGTGTACCTCGCTCTCCGACAGGCCGCTCTCGCGTAGCGTGCTCAGGTCGCTGCTGATGGCATCGTACAGATCGCGGGCCGACTCTGGCAGGCTGTCGAGGCTGAGTCCGGTGGGCGTAAATATATGGCTGACCTCCAGCGCATCGTGCATAGACTCCAGCGCGCGTTGCAACTCGGCGGTGCGCAGCAAGCCACGTCGCACATGGTCGGGCAGG
>JBDTHH010000063.1:0-10543 GCA_039937055.1 Ktedonobacteraceae bacterium
GGATATTTGCCTGGTGCGCGGCCAGCACCTTCTCTTTGACGCCGCCAACCGGCAGCACGCGACCGCGCAACGTAATCTCGCCCGTCATCGCGAGATCGCCGCGCACGGGCCGCTGTGTCAGCGCCGAGATCAGGGAGAGCGCGATAGTGATCCCGGCCGAAGGGCCATCTTTGGGAATGGCATTCTCTGGCAGGTGGATATGCAGGTCGGTCACATCCTGGAAATTCGGATCGATGGCGAAATCGGTGGCGCGTGAGCGGATATAGGAGAGCGCGGCCACCGCCGATTCACGCATGACATCGCCCAGTTGTCCCGTGATCAAGAGGTCGCCCTTGCCGGCCATAGTCACCACCTCTACCGGCAGGAGGATACCCCCGTTTTCGGTCACGGCCAGGCCCATGGCGCCGCCGATCTGCGTTTTCAGGCTGAGCGGAGTGCTGGCGTAGCGGGGCATGCCCAGATAACTTTCCAGGTTAGGCACGGTCAGGCGCAGGTGCGTGTTGGGCTTCTCGATGATGCGGCGCGCCGCCTTGCGGCAGATGGCTGCCAACTGGCGTTCCAGGTTGCGCACCCCTGCTTCGCGTGTATAGCCGGTCACAATATGCTGCATCACGGTCTGCGAGATCTTCAGTTGCTCTGGTGTCAAACCATGCTCTGTGAGCACCCTCGACAGCAGGTGGCGCTGGCCGATGTTGACCTTCTCCTCCAGCATATAGCCGGGTAGATCGATGATATCCATGCGGTCCGCCAGCGCGCGCGGGATCTGGTACTTCACGTTGCCGGTGCAGATGAAGAAGACCTCCGAGAGATCATAGGGCACTTCAAGGTAGTGATCGATAAAGGTATTGTTCTGGGCGGGATCGAGCACCTCCAGCAGGGCCGCGGCCGGGTCGCCCCGGTACTCGGAGGAGAGCTTATCGATCTCGTCGAGCAGGAACACCGGGTTGCACACGCCGGCGGTCTTCATCGACTGGATAATGCGGCCAGGGAGGGCCCCGACATAGGTGCGGCGATGGCCGCGGATCTCCGCCTCATCATGCACGCCGCCGAGGGCGATGCGCACGAACTTACGGCCGAGCGCGCGCGCAATCGATTGGCCCAGCGAGGTTTTCCCGACTCCCGGCGGGCCGATAAAGCACAGGATCTGTCCCTGGCTCTCGCTTTTCGGCTGGCCACCGCGATGGGCAAGCTGCTGGCGCAGCTCGCGCACAGCCAGGAATTCGATGATGCGCTCCTTGATACCTTCCAGCCCATAGTGATCTTCGTTCAGCACGCGCCGCGCCACATCAAGATCGAAGCTATCGTCTGTGCGCTCGTGCCAGGGCAGGGCCAGCATCCAGTCGATATACGAACGCAGGACGGCGATCTCGGCGGACTGGGGTGGTATGCGCTCCAGACGATCGATCTCTTTGCGCACTTTGGTGGCGATCTCTGGCGGCAGGTTTTTCTCGCTCAGTCTGGTGCGCAGTTCATCCATCTCTGAAGAGGTTTCGAGGCCCAGTTCCTCCTGGATGGCACGCAATTGCTCGCGCAGGTAAAACTCTTTCTGGGTGCGATCCACCTGCGAGCGCACGCGGCTGCGGATCGTCGATTCCAGTTCGAGGATCTCTATCTCATTGCCCATAATCACGCAGATCTTCTCCAGGCGATCCAGGGGGTCCAGCGTCTCCAGGAGGTCCTGCTGCTGCGTCACATCGGTGACGAGATGGGCCGCCAGCATATCTGAGAGGCGCGCGGGCGTCTTGAGGGCCACAATCGAGTTGATATCCTCCACAGTGAAACGCCGGTTGAGTTGCGCATAATGCTCAAAAAGATTGGTGGCATGGCGCACCAGCGCATCGGCCTGGGGCCCGCGTGTCTGCGGCTCCTGAGGCACCTCCACGCTCACACGTATGAAGGGTTCGAGATCGAGATAGGTGTCGATCTGCACGCGCCGTAGCCCGCTCAACAGCACCTGTATGCTGCCATCCTGCTGGCGGTGCATAGTGGTGATCTCGACCAGGGCGCCTCCTGGATAGATATCTTTTGGCTGTGGATCATCTATATCCGGGTCGCGCTGCGAGGCGGTGATGAGGTAACGATCAGGTCGCATCATAGCTTCTTCGACAGCGCGTATGGACTTCTCACGCGCGATCGCCAGGGTCATGCGGGTGCGCGGAAACACAACCATGCTCTTTAACGCCACAAGCGGATACACATCAGGCGTTTCCTGTTGTGTCTCCTGATGGTCTTGTTCGTCCATTGGTTCCCGCCTGTCTTGTTTTATTGCGTTGGCTGAGTTACGCATAGCAAACAGATGAGCCTGCGTTATGCAGACTCATCTTCAGAATAGGCGCTTGTCCGCTCGCTGCGCGTGACAAGCAAGGGTTTATGGTGCTGGGTAATCACATCGCCATTCACGATGATCCGCTTCACATCGGAGCGTGAAGGGATCTCATACTGCACATCAAGCAGGATATCCTCAATAATGCTGCGCAGGCCGCGCGCGCCGGTGCGCTGCTTCATAGCACTTTCGGCCGCGGCATCCAGAGCATCAGGGGTGAAGACCAGCTCAACGCGGTCAAGTTGCATAAACTTCTGATACTGCTTGATAATGGCGTTTTTTGGCTCGGTGAGGATGCGGATCAGGGCCTCTTTATCCAGGCTATCCAGCGAGACGACGACCGGCAGGCGGCCAACAAACTCTGGAATAAGCCCGTATTTGAGCAGGTCATCGGGGATGAGCTGCGTCAAGATAGGCGTATCCGCGGCCTTTTCCTTGTCCTCGCTAGTAGGCTTGTCTGATCTGAACCCAATAGATTTATGGCTGCCCAGGCGCTGCTCGACCATCTTATCGAGGCCTTCAAAGGCGCCGCCGCAGATGAACAAAATATTGGACGTATTGATCTGGATGAAGTCCTGGTGGGGGTGCTTGCGCCCTCCCTGGGGCGGCACATTCGCGACGGTGCCCTCGACGATCTTGAGCAGCGCCTGCTGTACGCCCTCGCCGGAGACATCGCGCGTGATCGAGGGGTTATCTGACTTGCGCGCGATCTTGTCGATCTCGTCGATATACACAATGCCGCGCTCGGCGCGTGCCACGTCGAAATCGGCGGTCTGGATCAGGCGCAGCAGGATGTTCTCGACATCCTCGCCCACGTAGCCGGCCTCGGTAAGGGCCGTGGCATCGGCGATACAGAAGGGCACATCCAGGATCTTGGCCAGCGTCTGCGCCAGCAGTGTCTTGCCGCACCCGGTGGGGCCGATCAGCAGGATATTGCTCTTGCCGAGTTCCACGTCGTCGATCTGCATGCCGACGCCGATGCGCTTGTAGTGATTGTAGACCGCCACAGCCAGGGTCTTCTTGGCGCGCTCCTGCCCGATCACGTACTGGCTCAGTTGCTCGTAGATCTTCTTGGGCGTCGGAATCTTGCCTGTTTGCAGACGCGGCCGCGTTACCGTGGCCTGTTCTTCATCTATAATCTCCCTACAGAGATCGATGCACTCGTCGCAGATATAGACACCGCCAGGGCCAGCAATCAGCCTCTGTACCTGGTCCTGACTCTTGCCGCAGAATGAGCAGCGGTAAGTTGTACGTATATTCTTTGAGTTTGCCACGTCTGTTACCTTTCCCTCAAGTACGACGACGAGCTTTGCCTGCCAGTCACATTTATCCTATCGTGTCGGCAGGAGACTCCTCTGTTACTATTGTAGCAGAGTCCTCCTCAACAATGTCATGAGCCGCGATTTCGTCCTCGACCGTCGTCTCCGTCGCGCCTGTGAGGGCAGCGGCCTCGGCGTTCGTCACGCTCTGCTCTTCTTCCTCAGCCTGGACCTCTTCGGCATCGGGGTCCGGGCCGGCAGCCAGATCCACCAGCCGCGAGATAGCCTTCTCACGCATATACGTGATAACCAGTGTCCGCGCCTGGGCCTCTGTCCGTTGCAGATTCTGTCCCGCCTGCGCGTAGGCCTGGAAGAGTGCCTCCAGGTCTTCGGCGCTGACCTGGATCTCTTCCTGTTTGGCTACCGCGTCCAGCACCAGTTGGCGCTTCACCCGCTTCTCAGCCTCGGGCTCCACCTCTTGCAGATATTCCTCACGTGTCTTGCGCATCATCAGCAGGTACTGGTCTACGGACATATGCTGCTGTTCCAGCAGGTGCGAGATCTGGTGCAGCATCTCTTCGGCCTCTTCCTTCACGAGCGTGGGATGCAAGGTCACCGTGGACTGGGCGACCACGGCGTTCACCACCTTATCGCGTAACTCCTCAAGGGCGCGGCGTTTCTTGGTCTCCAGAATGCTGTCGCTGATGGCTTTGCGCACATCCTCAAGCGTAGTGTACTGGCCGTCGCTGATCTCGCTGGCAAAGGTGTCATCGAGTTCAGGCAGTTCTTTCGTCTCTATCTTATGCATGGTGATGTCGTAGTTGGCCTCTTTGCCCGCCAGCTTCTCGTTGGTATAATCTTCAGGGATGGTGGTGGTAAAGGACTTGCTCTCGCCCGCCTGCATGCCGTTCACCTGCTCATCCATACCAGTAAACAGGCCGTGGCGCTCATCGGTCAGTTCAAAGGGATTGTCCTTCAGATCCGAGACCGTCTCGTCAGCCACCACGAGCTTGAGGTCAACGGTCACGCGGTCGCCAACCGCCGCGGGACGCTCGACGGTCTGCCAGGTAGCGCGCTGCTCGCGCAGAGTCTCCAACTCCTTCTCGACCTCCTCGGAAGTGACCTCGGGCTCTTCGCGCTCAAAGTGTAGCGTGTGATACTCGCCAAGTTCTACAGGAGTCAGAATCGGCACCGTCACGGTAAAATGATAGGGCTGGCCCAGCTCGAATTCGGGGGCGTCTACCTGGGGCGGGGCGACAGGCGTAAGCTCGTGTTCTTTGACGGCGTTACGGTAGGCCTCGGTCATTAACTCGTCGAGGCCCTCCTGGTAAATATGCTCTTTCCCTACCTTGCGCTCCACTAATGAGCGCGGGGCCCGGCCCCGGCGGAACCCGTGTATATCAACTGTTTGTACCAGCTTGCGGTACGCTTTGTCCGAGGCTTTTTCCAGTTCGTCCCAGGTCAGATCAACATCCAGGACTGCCTCACTGGTCGGCAACTTTTCAACAGAGACCTTCACATTTCCTCCAAGCAGTGCATCTTCGTGTATCCGGTCGTACTGGCATTCCTATGGCTTGCCCCTGGCCCAAACAAAACTGCACGCTCCATACTCAGCATACGACAGATCGCTTGATCAAGTGGAAAGCGCTGAGAGGCAAAGCCCGCTACCCTCTATAAACCACCCCTATAGCTATTGTCTGTTCTTCATGTCTGGACTATCTTCCCTCGGCGTCATAATCTATGCGCTGGCACACCAGGCTGTAAATATACTCGCTTACTCGGAAGTGAGTTTCTTCTGCCGAGTAGCTCCCGCGCTAGTGCGCTATCACCTACATCTTTGAAAGCACAACGAACATATGACACCGGCAGGTGGCTGGTGGGCGGTGAGAGACTCGAACTCTCACGGTTCATCACCAACGGATCCTAAGTCCGTCCTGTCTACCAATTTCAGCAACCGCCCGCGTTTCCCCGCAACCGAGTTTGCTCTCGCCGCAGGGTAATAAAATGCCCTCACCGAGTGATGATACATCAGCATTGCGGCCGGTGTCAAGATAAAATTGTCAAAGTACGCTGTTCGGGCTATGCTTCAAAAAAGGCACAAGAGGCATGGGACCTTCCTTGTACGCGTAGGGGGGATGGCTTGCCTCGCCCGCGTGGGGAGCCGATATGCGCGGTCTCCGATGCGGGCGAGGCAAGCCATCCCCCCTACGCGCACAAAGTGTGGTATGATGAGGAAAAGTAGCATACCCCCACATTTAGTAGTACAGGTAAACGAGATATGCACCATAATCCATCATCGACACCGCCGCCTCCGGAATTGGGGCCGTCTGACCTCTATATCAATCGAGAGCTGAGCTGGATTGAGTTTAACAATCGCGTCTTCGAGGAGGCGCGCGATAGCCGCAACCCGCTACTGGAACGCGTGAAATTTCTCTCGATCTTCGATACCAACCTCGACGAGTTCCTGATGATTCGCCTGGCCGGGCTGAAAGACAAGGTCGCGGCGCATGTGACTACTGTGAGCGCGGACGGGCGCACAGCGGAGCAGCAGCTCGCGGCGATTCGTAAGCTACTGGCACCGGTTGTGCAGGACGTGCGGCGCTACTGGGCCAGCGAACTGCTGCCGCTGCTCGCTGAGGAGCATATCTACATCCTGGACTACGAGCAGTTGAACGAGGAACAGCAGGCCGCGATGACCACGTACTTCGAGAGCGAGATCTTCCCCGTGCTCACGCCCCTGGCTGTCGATTCGGGCCATCCGTTTCCGCATATCTCGAACCGCAGTCTGAACCTGGCGGTGGTGGTGACCGATCCCGTGCATGGCGAGCGCTTCGCGCGCGTCAAGGTGCCCCCGGCCCTGCCGCGCTTCATCCCTGTCCCTGTCTCTCGTGCTAAAAAGGGCACACCGGCAGCGGCCTTCGTATGGATCGAGCAGGTCATCGCGGTCCACCTGAGCCGGCTCTTTCCTGGTATCGACGTGTGGGAGTCCTACCCCTTCCGCGTGCTGCGCGATGCCGATATCGAGCTACAGGAGGACGAGGCCTCCGATCTGCTTGAGGATATCGAGAAGGGCGTGCGCGACCGTCGCTTTGGCTGTGTCGTCGATCTGGCCGTCAATCCCTCCATGCCCCCCCGTGTGCGCGCTGTGCTGCTGGATAACCTGGAGATCGACAGCAACGATCTGACGATCATCGATGGCCCACTGGGCATGGTCGACCTGATGGAGTTGCAGAACCAGGAACGCCCGGAACTCAAGTACCCCCCCTTTATACCACGCAATTCGCTGGAACATATCCACGATGGCGACCTCTTCGCCGCCATTCGCGAACGCGACCTGCTGCTGCACCATCCCTATGACAGCTTCAACTCGGTTGTTGACTTCATTCGCTTCGCCGCCCACGATCCCAACGTGCTGGCAATCAAGCAGACACTCTATCGTGTAGGCACCAACGCCCCTGTCGTGAATATGCTGCTGGAAGCGGTTGAGAACGGCAAACAGGTGGCGGTGCTGGTCGAGTTGAAGGCACGTTTCGACGAGGAGAATAATATCGAGTGGGCCAGGGCGCTGGAGCATGCTGGAGTGCATGTGGTCTACGGGCTGATCCGCCTCAAGACGCACGCCAAAGTTGCCCTGGTGGTGCGTAAGGAGGCCGATGGTTTGCTGCGGCGCTATGTGCATCTTGGCACGGGCAACTACAACGCCAGCACGGCACGTGTGTATGAAGACCTCTGCCTGCTCACCTGTGATCGCGAGATTGGGGAGGATGTTTCGGACCTCTTCAACACGCTCACAGGCTACTCACGCCTGAGCACATATCGTAAGCTGCTCGTCGCGCCGGTGAGCCTGCGCCGCAGCATTATCGAGCGCATTGAGCGCGAGATTGAGGTCCATAAAGAACACGGCAACGGACATCTGATCTTTAAGATCAACTCGCTGGTCGATCCCGCGACAATCGAGGTGCTCTATCGTGCCTCACAGGCGGGCGTGCGCATCGACCTGATTGTGCGCGGTATCTGCTGCCTGCGCCCCGGCATTCCCGGTATCAGCGAGACGATCCGCGTGCGCAGCCTGGTCGGGCGTTTTCTGGAGCACAGCCGTGTGTACTATTTCGGCAACGGCGACGACCCGGAGACCTACCTTGGCAGCGCCGACCTGATGCAGCGCAACCTGGATGCACGCGTCGAGACGCTGTTCCCCATTGAGGACCCGGTCTTAGGCACCGCCATTCGCATAAACCTGCTCGACAGGGAGCTCGCCGACACAAGCAACGCGCGCGAACTGCTGCCCGCTGGCTGTTATGAACGTGTGCGCCCAGAACCAGGGGAACAGCCTTTCGACAGCCAGGCCTGGTTCCTCGCGCACCCCCTGGTAGATTTCGGCGGGGACGATCTCAACAACACGGTCCGCTCCGTGCCTTCAGGGGCATAGGAAAGAAGGTCTTGACGCAAGCTGCGAGAGGTGCTATTATGTGCCTCGTAATTCATAGATGCCAAGGTAGCTCAGTTGGTAGAGCACAGCACTGAAAATGCTGGTGTCGTCGGTTCGATTCCGTCCCTTGGCACCACCCTCCTCGTAGGACGACCCTCCAAGCCGCATCGCGAGCCGCTTGAAGGGTTTTTTGTTGCGCGCAACTTGAGTGAAATGTGGCAACCAGAACATTATTCTGGCTTTTACTTCTAACTGTCTAACTTGATGCTACTTAAGCGCTTCAAGAATCAATGAGATGAGCACAATAATAAATGTCTACGTAACTACTCAGGTCTCCTACCGACTTGTAGAAACCCTGAAAAATGTGTAAAGTAGGAAGCATGAAGCCAGAAGAAGAACTGAGCCAGCTTCGAGCAGAAAATCAAGGACTGCGCGAACAGATCGAGCAAAGAGATCAGCAGCTTGCGCAACGGGACGAACTGATCGCCCAGTTGCAAGAACGATTGCACGCCTTGGAAGAGCGGGTGGCCAAAGACAGTCACAATAGCCACCTGCCCCCCTCTTCGGACCGGTTCGGGCGGCAGCCCAGGAGTTTGCGCAAGAAGAGTGGAAAGAAACCTGGTGGACAAGCGGGCCATCCCGGTCGGAGCCTGCGGTTTTCGGCCACTCCTGATGAGGTGATCGTGCATGGCGTCCAGCGCTGTGAACAGTGCGAAAGAGATCTGCAAGCAGTCCAGCCGACGGCCATCGAACGGCGACACGTGGTGGATGTCCCGCCTCTGGGTCTGGTGGTGTGCGAGCATCAAGCCGAACACAAGCTGTGCCCTCAGTGCTCTCATGTCACCCGCGCCTCCTTTCCTCCCACCGTTCGCGCTCCCCTGCAATATGGAGAACGCATTGGGGCGATCGCGATCTATCTGGTGCAGCAGCACCTCGTGCCTCTGGCCCGTGCGACCGAAGTCCTGGACGATCTGCTGGGTGTGTCGATGAGCCAGGGGACGCTGTGTCCCTTGATCGAGCGCTGCGCCAGAGATCTGCAGTCCATCGAGGACCTGACCAAAACGGCCTTGAGTCTCTCTGAGGTCGTGCATCAGGACGAAACGGGCCTGTATGTGGAAGGCAAGCGGTCTTGGATGCATGTCACTGCGACCGCGACCCTGACTCATTACGCGGTGCATGCTGCTCGTGGGATTCAAGCCCTGCGAACCATCGGCATCTTGGAGAACTTTGCCGGTGTGAGCGTGCATGATGGCTGGCAGAGCTACTGGCAGTATGACTGCGGCCATGGCTTGTGCAATGTCCATCATCTGCGTGAGTTGACCTTTCTGCAAGAAGAGCAGCACCAGAGCTGGGCGGGGCAAATGAAAGAGCTGTTGCTCATCATGAAAGCCCACGTTGAGGACGCCAAAGCGTCGGGGCAATCCGCTGTGCCCCACTGGCTCTATCAGCGGTTTCGGGACGACTATCGTCGGGTGATCCTGCATGGCTATCGCTGCCATCTCCCCGATCTGCTGACGACGTCCAGTTCGCCGCCCAGGCGCGGAAGACGCAAACAATCGGCCGCCCTCAATCTGTTGGATCGCCTGTGGAAACACGAGGAAGCGGTCCTGGCTTTCTTGTATGATTTTGCCGTGCCTTTTGATAACTCGCAGGCCGAGCGGGATATCCGGATGCTCAAAGTTCAGCAAAAGGTCTCCGGATGCTTCCGTTCGTGGAATGGCGCACAGAACTTCGCGCGCATTCGGGGCTACGTGTCCACGTTGCGAAAGCAGGGCTTGCCTGTGCTCTCGGCTTTGCAGGCCACTTTGCTCGGTCATCCCATCCTTCCTTCTTTTTCGACCTCCTGAGTAGTTACATGTCTACTATCCTTCATATTCCCTTAGCAGATTGTTGAATTTATATTTCTTAGTTTATAATAAAAACGAATTATTCAGGTTTGATTAGCTCAAGTAGTTTTGGAGGTAAGAAACAGAATGGCTCTGATTAATGAAAAGCTTATCAACAACTCCTTAGCTGCCGCTCTCTCATCTATTGAGATCTACAATAAGCCAGATTTTAAGTATAGAGAAGAAATATTTACTATCCTCATTATAAATGCGTGGGAACTTCTTTTGAAAGCTAAAATACTGAAAGATGCAAGTTATGATGTCGATAGTCTATATATCTTTGATAAGCAAGGAGGATATAAAGTAAGCCGGAATGGAACTCCTTTGACCATAGAGATCAATGGAGCAATGAATAAAGTTGGTCTTGCTCAAGAAGTTGCCGATAACATCAGAGTTTTAGTGGAAATTCGAGATTCGGCAGTGCATTTCTACCACAATGGCTCCTTGAGTTATGTGCTATATACTCTTGGGGTCGCTTCACTTCAAAATTACCAGAAACTTATGAAAATGTGGTTCGATAAAAGTCTTCTAGACTACAATTTTTATATTCTTCCTCTTGGCTTTATGTATAACTTCAAAACCTTGTCCCAGCTAGAATTAGATAAAGAACCCAAGGCTATTTCTAGCTTGATCCAATCTGTTACTA
>JBDTHH010000064.1:0-3526 GCA_039937055.1 Ktedonobacteraceae bacterium
GCGCGCGGGCTTGTAAACGGCGCCCCTACGCCTCCTGCATCTTTCTTCTATGGATCTGCAAAAAATTACCCTTGTGAAGGCGAAGCCTGCCTCGTCCGCGCAGGTTTATATAGTCCGTGGCTTTCTGGTGAATTTCTCGACGAGCGCCTCGGCGTAATTGCCGATCACAGGTAGCTTGATAGTGCTGCCACGGTAGGCCGTAATCATGAGGAAGAGCCAGATGATAAGCGACGGGATGAGCAGGACGAAGAGGGCGCAGGATAGCACTGGACTCAGCAAGAAGCCCACAACCGGGATGAGCGTCAGCAGCCTGAGCAGCACATACAGCACAGTGACACCCCCGGAGAAGATGAACGACTGCGCGGCATGGAAGCGCACAAAGCGATTCTTGCGCTCAAGGATGAAGAAGACGAGACCACCCAGGAACAGGAACAGGTAACTCAGTAGCGCCTGGTTTTTCGGGTCCATCTTGAGCGAGGCCGGGTCGGACGCGCCTGTTGCTCTTGCGGTCCGGGCCTGCGCGCTGAGTGGTGGCTGGTAGGTTGACTGGTACTGCTGCTGCTGCCCGCCGGAAGAGAGAGGTGGCTGGTAGCCACCGGACTGCTGGCTGCCATAAGAATACGGGTCTGGCTGCGGCTGCGTTGGGGGCGTGGAGCCAGTATAGCCGCCATACTGCCCCTGCGAATCGGGCGTCTGCCCCTGATTAGGATTCCAACTCATGACGTACCACCTTCCTGGCCGGTTTGTCTCTATCTGTCTCGATCCACGTAGGGATGATGTCTCTATACAGATCGAGGAAGCATTATAACACGGATTTGACTCCATACCATTTATTACGTGGTGGATCGGGAAAGGTTGTACCTGTAACGCTTGAGAAACGCCTTAACCACTCGCGCCGCTCTAGATTTCCATGTACGGGCGCTGCTTCGGCTCCCCTGGCCCGCACACGCTACGCGGCTGGAGGACCGGATAATGGAACCTCTTTTACACGCGCATGCGTGTACACTGTATGTATTATAAGTTGTCCAGCCAGCTAACCTGCATGGAAGGAAACATAGATGGTATACACTCGAAGAGAGAACACCCTTGCAACAGGGCGATCCATATCGGCGTCTACGCCGGGCGTAGACTCTATGCTCTCCGCACTCAAGGGCATGGCGGCCGGTTCCCTGGCAACGGTGCCTATGACTATCTTTATGCTCGCTATGCAGCGCGTGCTGCCCCGCTGGCAGCGCTACTCTCTACCACCCGAAAAGATTACCGAGGAGCTTGTCAGACGCGTGAGGCCCGGAAAGCCAGCAAGCAAAAAAGAGCGCCGGGGTCTGAGCCTGGTCTTCCATCTTGGCTATGGCGCGGCAATGGGGGCCTTCTATAATCTGCTGATGGCCAGGATAGCGCTGCCTGCCATCCTGAAAGGCGTCGTCTTCGGCCTGGTAGTGTGGTTCGGCAGCTATCTGGGTCTGTTGCCCGTCATGGGTATCTCTCAATCGGCGCCCAGGCAGCCATTGCGCCGCAACGTCCTCATGATAGGCGCACATATAGTCTGGGGCGCGGTGACCGGCCTGGCAGCAGACCTGCTGTCCAATTGACATAATTTTTCTGTCGCTTGCGTAAGTCAAAGGAGAAAATTTATGGCGAAACTGACAGAGAAAGAGCGAGAGAAGTTGCCGGAGAGCGCTTTTGCCTTTCCCAAAGAGCGCAAGGAGCCGCTCATAGACGCCCATCACGTCCAGGAAGCCATCGCGCGCTCCTCACTCCTGTTAGCCCTGCTCGAACTGTTGCAAGCCATCCAGTACAGTACCCATAGCCTCAGTGGTAAAGTAATCCTCTCGTCCTATGCCCTGGCCGGGAGGGGAGACATAGATCTGGAAATCTGATGTGACACGATAAAAGAACCCATGATAGGTTCCCTGATAAAACTGATTCGTCAACAGGGACACAAGCTGCTGTTCTTGCGACGTAAAGTGCAGTGGACCCACCATATCGTAGTGATGGAGGGCGGTTCTGGCTACCAGTCCCCACCAGGAGATGCCTGGCTTCGATTACAGAAACTCGTTGTACGCCTGGCTACTTTTCTCAAAGAAGACGGGCCAGCTATAGCGCATCTGAGCAAGTCGTTGCCCGCGCGCTCCCAGTGTCCGCGCCTGCTCCGGGTCCCGCAGCAGTGCCAGCGCGCCCTCCGCCAGCCCTTCGGGGGTCGCGGGTACCAGCTTCGTCACGTCGGAAGAGAGAATTTGTGTGTGCGAGAGAATATCCGTAGCGAGGACTGGCTTGCCTGAGCGCAGGTACGTGTACAACTTGAGCGGCGTATTTGTGCCCTTGCTGCGCGGACTCACAAGGACATCCGCCATGGCCATGTAGCTGGGCATCTCTTCCAGCGGACGCTGTCCCACAAAGCGCACCGTCTCCGCGATCCCCAGGTGTTCGGCGAGCAGCCACAGCTTCGCGACCTGCTCGTGCTGCCCTCCCACGATGACATAGCGCACATTGGAAAATTCCGTGCGTACAGCCGCAACGCTGTGCAGGAGCAGGTCTATTCCCTGGTAGCTTTCCAGAGTACCCGTGTAGAGCACAATGGGACCAGCGCCAAGGCGCAACTGTGTGCGCCACCGAGCCGCCTCACCCTCCTCCACCGCCGGCAGGGCCTCGTCGACGGCCACATTCTCGATCATATAGATCGGCCGCTCCGGCGCAAGTCGCCTGGCGGTAGTCTCAATATCGGGACAGATGGCGACGATGGCATCTGCTTTGCGCGCGATCAGTCTCTGGACGGTAGCGACGCAGGCCAGCAACAGCGCGTTCTTTGTGAAGCCGGAACTCACTGTCTGCTGAGCCAGGTCGGAGTGCATATAATACATGTGCTTGCAACCAAAGACCGGCGCGAGCAGTGTACCCATGAGGCCGGCCTCCTCGTGCGTATGCAGGTAGCGGTAGCGCCTCAGGCAGAGCCGCCAGATGGCCAGCAAGAAGACAGGCCCATCGAGCACAAGCTTGGCCAGCGAGGGTCCAACTTTGACTTCGCGAATAAAAGGCAGGCGCGGAATACGGTAGATATGTAACCCTGGCAGGGTGATGCTCTTGCCCTGGGGATAGGTGACAAGATCCACGGTATGGCCCAGGGTCGTGAGCACCTTTATGTGATAATAGACGCTGAATGGAACTCCACGTGGCTCCATAAACGGCTGAGGCGCAATCATCAGGATTCTCATCGTTATGTTTCCTTACTTTATATGTTGGTGTTTCCTTACTTTATATGGATTGCTGGCAACGAAGCTCTAGCGTCGCAGCATCTTGCGCGATGCGTCTCCGTTTGCAGCACCCATCTTTGCTATATGCACATTGAGATGTATTTGTTCTAAATCAGAGGATAGTCTAGAGGCCGGTGCTTCCGGTGTAAAACAAGTTAAGTTATGTCTATGAATATATGTGTATGGTTAAGGAAACAACATATATTGATGAAACTATATATTTTATATTTACTATAATGTTATACAAGTCAAGCAAATGGAAGAGAGAAGCGAAAGAG
>JBDTHH010000065.1:0-3557 GCA_039937055.1 Ktedonobacteraceae bacterium
GCTATAGTACTAAAAGAGATTGCCAATCGATATGCTCAAGGCCGTCGTAGCCATAACCGGGGACATCGCAGGAACTGGGGACGCAACGAGATGCGTAATAATATCGTATTATGAATACCTATTGTGACATTCCATAGCCCTATGTGAATTATGATCCTCTAGGAAATACATTATCAGGAGGTCCCATCTTGTGGCACGAGCTAAAATTAGCAACATCGCAACCACTTCTATCATTGCAATCATTTTTAGGTATGCGCAATAAACGCAGACTGATCCGGCACGTGCTGCTGGGGAGCCTGCTAGCGTTTTTTTCGGCGCAGGTGTTAGTGATCAGTATCCTGGTAGGCATCGACAGTTGGCGCAAGCGTAACCATTTGCAGGGACAATTTCCGCGCACACGCCCGGCCCCGGTAAAGGTTGGCGATTCGGAGGTACAGGTCTATACCTACGGCGAGGACCTCTACGCGGCCATGCTGGATACCATCCGCCACGCTCAGAAGCGTGTGGTCTTAGAGACATTTATCTGGAAGGATGACGCGGTTGGGCGCCAATTTAAGCAGGAATTGATCTGCGCCGCTGAGCGGGGAGTCGAGGTGTACATCATCTTCGATAGTTTCGCCAACCTGGTAGTCCCGCGCCGCTTCAAGCGTTTTCCACGCCTGCGTTGCCTGCATGTCCTGAAATATCCCATCATCTCCTGGCCCTGGATCCCCTTTCACCCTCTGAGTTACGCGCGCGATCACCGCAAGATCCTGGTTGTGGACGGCCAGACGGCCTTCGTGGGCGGCTACAATATCGGCGCGGCATACGCCACCGAGTGGCGCGATACGCACGCGCGCATCACGGGACCGGGCGCCGGGGAGATGGAGAACGTGTTTATCGATTTCTGGAATGCCTACCGGCACCGGCGCTCGTCGGAGCTGCACGGAGATGGCGCCCGCTCCTGGGAGCCGCATATCAGCATTCATCGCAACGATCCACGCATGCTGATCTTTCCTATCCGCGCCACCTACCTGGAAGCCTTTGACCGCGCGCAGCATCACATCTACCTGACGCACGCCTACTTTATCCCCGATGGCGTGGTCTTCCAGAGTCTGCTTGCCGCCGCGAAACGCGGTGTGGATGTGCGCATTCTGCTGCCAATGACCTCCAACCACGTGGTGGCCGACTGGCTGGCGCGCGGCTACTACGAGCAGTGCCTGCAACAGGGTATCAAGCTGCTGCTCTACCAGCACGCCATGGTCCACGCGAAGACAGCCACCATTGACGGCGTGTGGTCGATGATCGGCACCGCCAATCTGGACCGCCTGAGCCTGGTTGGCAACTTCGAGGTCAACGTGGAGTTTTACAGCGAAGACCTGGCACAACAAATGGAGGAGATCTTCGCCACCGATTCGTCCAATACGCGCGAGCTATCTCTCCAACGCTGGCGACGCCGCTCCCTGTGGGAAAGATTCGCTGTGGCCATCCTCACTCCGCTGCGGCAGTTGTTATGAAGCGTGTGCATGGAGGTTAAGTCAATATTGGAACAGGGCACTCCCTTGCAGGTGCCCTGTTCCAATATTGACTTAACCCTTGGAAAAGTCTTTGAGCTTTATTTTCCCGATCGGCTGCCCGTCTTTCCACCAGACGAGGCCTTCTATGCCTCGCTCTGCATTAAAAGTGCTCTTCTGGCGGGGAAGCCAGGCCTTCAATTCCTCAAATGCTATGGGCGCATCTGGCAGTGTATGCTTGAACAGGGTGGGCATATGAGAGAAGAGGAAGATATGATTCTGCTCCCACTGCAAAGGGTTGCCTTGAATATTCTTCCCAAAAGCCTCAGCGGACCATTCTCCATCCTCTATATCCGTGAGATCGAGATGCCTGGCCGAGTCGAATAGCCACTTGTCACTCGAACTGGACTCATCCGCGTCAACATACCAGGGTTCAGTGATGCCGCTGGCTTTTTGGGCCCTGTCGGGATTGCGCCGTTTCTCAAGCCTGACCAGGGTATGATTCCTGACAGTCAGCCGCACATTGGTGCCGTCTACCTTTTCAGTAGCAAGGGCAGTGGCCAGTACCCCCGGCTCAACGATATACTCATCGATGACGCCTTTCTGGCCCTGCCAACCCCTTTCAAAGATGGTAAGGATTTTTTCCATGGCTTCCCCTTTCCTGCATAACTTACCAGCAGAGGTTTAATAGACAATATGTTTACATTATACAATGTATTTGCTTTTTGTCAAGTATGGGCGCAGGCCTTGTCCCAACGACGCGCGGCACACCAGCGCCCGGCTCGCTTACGCCGTCGTGCGCTGGAACGAGCGCACGCCCCATAGCAGGGCCAGCAGGGTGAGCACGACCATGATCACGAAGCCTTGAAGCACCGCCGCGTTGGCTATATTCCCGTTGAAGAGCAAACGGGCGGCGCTCACCTCGTAGGCGAAGGGATCGAAGTTGGCGATGGCGCGTAACACGGGCGGAGCCAGCGTCAGGGGCAGAGTGATGCCGGAGAGCAGCACAATCGGCAGGCTCAGCGTGTTGAGGAACGAGGAGAGCGCGTTGGCATCCTTGAGCGCCAGGGCCAGCGCGTATGAGCACGAGGACAGGCAGAGCCCGATAAGCACCAGCAGCCCGAAGGTGAGCGCCAACCCCAGCGGGTTCATGCGTGCGCCCATGAACCAGGCCACCAGCACCAGCACCAGCGATTGGATCAGCAGTAGCAGCACATCACGTAAGATACGGCCTAGCAGCAGCGCCCAGCGGCTCACGGGCGTGATGCGCAACCGCTCGATGAGTCCCGACTGCACCTCCATGAGCAGGCCAAAGCCGTTGAAGGCTGTGCTGAATATGGCCATCATGACTAATACGCCGGGAGTGAACACCGTCAAGGCGCCTCCGGGCGGAAAGCCGGGTACGCCACTGACGGCTTGCAGCAACGGCGCGAACAACAACAGGTAGCACAGCGGCTGAAACAGCCCGATGATCGCCCAGACAGGGTTGCGAATGGTCGTGAGGATGCCGCGCGCGAAAAGCAGCCAGGTGTCATGTAACAGTTTCATGATATTTCCTTCCTTATGTTTCCTATGGTTCCTTCCTTATGAGATATATGCAGCCCCCAGGGCGCAGGCCAGCGGCGCCCCTACACGAAATATTAGACTCCGCTCTCTTCCACCGATCCCTCTGCCTTGTTTCGTGTAGGGGCGCCGCTGGCCTGCGCCCGGTCCCTACGCGGACGGGGGCCATGTTCCAGGACGCCAATCAACGAGCGTACCCGTTCCCAACCGGTTCCCTGAGGGAGCGGCCGGTCTTGCGCAGAAACACATCGTCGAGCGAGGGACGCGCAAGGGCTACGGTCTGCACGTCGATGCCGGCGTTGTCGAGCAGGCGCAGAGTGGTGGCCAGCGACTCCTCGCCGCGCTCGACGTAGACCTGCAAGGCGCGCTCGCTGCCCTGGATGTCGCGCACGAATGACTGCATGTGGAGCAGTTCCTGCGCGCGTGGCAGCATCCCGGCGTGATCTTGCAGGCTGAGGGTAATCACGTCGCCGGCGATCTGCTGCTTGAGTTGCGTGGGCG
>JBDTHH010000066.1:0-10143 GCA_039937055.1 Ktedonobacteraceae bacterium
CCTGCGCAGCGCCTCTCGCCGGCTGGCGTCGCGCCAGCGGCTCGTCTCCAGGCCATCGCCGGAGTCGCTGGCGGGGTGGCGGCGCAACTTCTCTTGCTCGACCTGCTCGTGCATGAGCAGGCCGCCAACCAGGGCGGCTACCTTTTCCAGAGAGAGCGTGTCGCCGGACTCCTCCTGTGCAGGCGCTTCATCCTGGGCAAGTTTGCGCAGCGGCTCCCACTCTTCGGCCACAAAGTCCGTCGAGAGGTCGCCGGCGATAAAGCGAGGATTCTGCATCAGCCAGCGCGCAAAGGGTAGCGTAGTGTGCAGGCCAAGCACCTGGTATTCGTCGAGTGCGCGACGCATGCGCGCGATGGCCTGGGTCCGGTCTCTGCCCCACACAATCAGCTTCGACAACAGGGGATCATAGAAAAGAGGCACCTGTAGGCCCGGATACAGGCCGCTATCCACGCGTACACCGGGGCCGGATGGCTCCTGCAACGCCTGGACAGATCCAGTCGACGGCATAAAGCGCTCCAGGGGGTTCTCCGCTGAGATGCGGCACTCGATGGCCGCGCCCCGTACCTCGACCTGCTCTTGCGTGAAGGAGAGCGGCTCCCCGGCAGCGACACGGAACTGCTCCTGCACAAGATCGATGCCCGTACACCACTCCGTCACGGGATGCTCCACCTGGATGCGTGCGTTGACCTCCAGAAAATAAAACTCGCGATCCGGTCCCAACAAGAACTCGGCAGTCCCCGCGTTGACATAGCCGATCTCGCGGATGAGCTTCACCGTGGCCCCCGTCATGCGCGCCCGCAGCGTGTCATCCATAATGGGCGAGGGCATCTCCTCGATCAGCTTCTGGTGGCGGCGCTGAATGCTGCACTCGCGCTCGCCCAGGTGAACCACATGACCGTGGCTATCGGCGATGAACTGGACCTCGATATGGCGCGCGGGCGAGACGGCCTTCTCCATATAGACACGGCCATCGCTGAAAGCGCTCTTCGCCTCGCTGCGTGCCGTGCGCAGCGACGAGAGCAGGCCATTGGGGTCGCGCACAAAGCGAATGCCCTTGCCACCACCGCCGGCCGCCGCCTTGAGCAGCAGCGGATAGCCCAACTGCTCAGCATGCGCCACAATCACCGCCTCATCAGTATCATCCGCCAGCATCCCCGGCACGATAGGCACGCCCGCCTCGTGTGCAGTCCGGCGCGCGGCAGTCTTCTCGCCCACAGCCCGCTGCACCGCCGCCGAGGGACCCACAAAGATCAGGCTCGCCTCCACGCAGGCCTCCACAAACGCCGCGTTCTCGGACAGGAAGCCATAGCCCGGATGCACAGCCTGCGCTCCTGCGCGCTTAGCGACCTCAAGCAAGGTAGGGATATGCAGATAGCTCTTCGTGGCGGGCGAGGGACCGATATGATAGGCCTCATCAGCCATACGCACATGCAGCGCGTCGCGGTCAGCATTGCTATACACAGCCACGCTCTTCAAGCCCAGATCACGGCATGCGCGAATCACCCGCACGGCGATCTCCCCACGATTGGCTACCAGCACCTTCTGAAACGGCCAGCGAGTAGTAGCAAACATATCCATCAAAAAAAGCTCCTTCACCTGAACGTATAGGGGCCGATTATGGAATGTAACATAGTAATCTGACAATGATGATGCTCACGATTACCAGATTAATGTGTCCATGTGTATTATCGCGCTCCCCACACGCATAGAGACCGATTTATCGCGCTCCCCACACGCATAGAGACCGATTTATCGCGCCTCCCACACGCGTAGGGGCCGATTTATCGCGCCCGGTTGGACACAGTATAGCATACGATAGGAGAATCAGGTCATCACCATCAAAAATATTTCAATTTCTGACATAGTGGGGTACACTACGGTGGAAGTACTTTATCGTAACAGATACCATTCATTGGTACTAATCAATAACGTGGAGCAAAGTGGAGCGGCGCACCCTCCGGGTCGTCATTAATCATAGGCGCCTCAGAGCGCCGGTAAAGCGCACCATCTGAGAAGGGACTGGCACAGCCATGATGAGATCTATCACCAATATGCCTATTTTCCTCCGTCTATTCCTGGCATTCGTTCTGGCGGCTGTGATCCCAGGCATCGTCATCGCCGTGCTGGGAAGCCTGTTTATCAATACCCTGTCAACGCGGGGACAGGCCATGCAAAATGCCAATAACGCCACAAAGCTGGCTACCGACTCGCTCTCGGACCTGCAACAGATGCAACTGGCCCTGGTGGCTTACCATTCGACAGTCTACGCGAACCAGAATCCAGCCAGCAGCAACAGCGATATGAGACGCGAGGTAGGCACGCTGAATACGAGAATTCTGGACCTCGAGCACAACTTTACCGCGGACGCCACACAATATCAGCAACAGTACCAACTTGCGACCTCGCCAACGATGGACAGTGTGCGAAAAATCCTCCAAACTGACAATCCGGGCCTCATCAGCGATCAGCAGAGCACGCTTCAGACCATTATGAACCAGCAGTGGCCCGATTATAAGCAGGCCCAGGATAGAGAGGTAACGGCGCTTCAAGAGCCAAATGTCCCGCATAGTCAGGCCCACAGCCTCTTGCAGGTAGCGGCGAGTAAATCTATCCCGTTGATAGCGAGCTGGCAGCGTATCGTCACCCTGACCGAAGCCATCGACACTGACATTACCAATACCGGAGGTTCGCAAATCGGCTCCATCCTGCTGGGAACGGTCATTGCGCTGCTGGGTACCGCGTTGGCCGTGATCACCATTGGCTTTATCGTCAACCTCACGATCACGCGGCCGCTACGGGAGCTAGCGTCGCTGACCAAGCGCATCAGCAAAGGTGATACGAGCGCCCGTGCCAGGATACCTGGGCGTGACGAGATCCACATTGTGGCCACCTCGATGAATAACATGCTCGACAACATCGTGCAACTCATCCAGGAGACGCAGGGTCAGCGCGATGTCCTGCAAGCGCAGGTAGAGAAGCTGGTGAGCGAGGTGAGCGGCGTTGGTGAAGGAGATCTGCGCATCCAGGCGGAGGTCTCCGCCGATGCTCTGGGGGTGCTCGCCGACTCCTTCAACTATATGGTTGAAGAACTGGGCAACCTGGTGATCCGCGTCAAGATGGTGGCGCACGAAGTAGAGAACTCGACCGGCATGATCATTGATCGCATGACGCAACTGGTCGAAGACGGCGATATGCAGATCCAGCAGATCGACGAAGCCGCGCACGAGGTTGAGCACATGGCAGACTCTAGCCGGCAGATGGCCGAGCGCGCGCAGGTGCTGTACACAGTGGCCGCAGAGGCGCGCCAGAACGCCCAGGGCGGCCGCGAGGCGGTAGGCCAGGCCATCGAGGGCATGAACCGCATCCATATAAACGTGCAGACGACCTCCACGAAAGTTCACTTGCTCGGCGAGCGCTCGCGTGAGATCAACAACATCGTCGAAGCCATCTCCAGCATCGCGCATCAGACCAACCGCCTGGCGCTCGACGCCGCTATCCAGGCCGCCATGGCTGGCGAGAACGGCAAAGGCTTCGGCGCTGTCGCGGCCGACATCCGCCGGCTAGCCGAACGCGCCAAAGAGCAGGCCGGTATGATCACCCGTATCGTCCGCAGCGTGCGCGAGGACATAGGCGCGGTGGCCGTCTCCATGCAAGATACGGAGCGCGAGACATCCACCGGCACGCAACTGACCCAGGAGGCCGGCACGGCCCTCGAACAACTCTTCTCGGTCGTTGAACACCAGGCCAGAGAGATCGAGGGCATCAACCAGATCGCCAGCCAGCAGTTGCATTCCTCACGCTCCGTTGTGCAGATTATGCAGAGCGTCTCCAGCTCCACGCAGAGCAGCGGGACCAGCACACGCGAGGCTTCGCAGTACATGGAACGCCTGGCGCGCCTCGTCGAACAGTTGCGCTCCTCGGTGGAGGCCTTCAAGCTGCAAGAAGAGCAGGATTACCTCGCCTCCTCCGCCTTCCCTGGTCAGCTCCCCCCAAATGAAGAGCAGGAGAACCAGTTATCGCTCAGCGGCGCTTTCCGCACAGTGACCGCCACGGCCCAGCCCACAGGTGCCGGCATGTATAACGCCCTGCCACCGGCCCGTTCCACTACGGCCTCCGACCCTTTCGCTCCCTATGCAACGCCCAGCGGCCAGCAAAACACCGGTGGCTGGAATATACCCTCCCAAAGCGAGGAGCCATGGGGCCCGCCGCCGCAGAACGAGCAGCCCTGGAACATGCCTCCACAGCACCATGATAACGGCTGGAATATGCCTCCCTATCCCCAACAGAACGGGGGAAACGGAAATATACCTCCCTATCCACCACAGTTCTCACCAGAGCAACGACAACAATATGATGAACGGGCCAATGGCCGCACCAACCGTTAGATACATCCATGGGGGCGCCCTCTGTATAGATGCCCCCATGGGATGTATAATGTTTTCCTTATATATAGCATTCATAACCCCTATTCAATTTCATGGACTTTCCTCCCGAACGCCTGTTAGACTTGATGTAAGAAATATATTCACCTAGAGAACAGCGGGAGGCTACCATGATTGCACCAAAGGGACTTAAAAAAGAAGATGCGGCCGTGCGTGAGGCCATCAGGTTGCTCGCGCAGCACGGGGCAAACACGGCTACCCATCACTGGGTATGCGAGGTATGCGGCATGCCGCATACAGGTGCCAGGCCAGCCTGCTGCGATAGCTGCGGATCACATACCGCGATTGTCCCCCAGAGAGATCTGCGATTTGAGATGGGGAGCCGCTGGTAAGGCAAGCCATCGCCCCTACGCGTCAGATTTGGGGGAGGTAGACCGCGATTGGCGCACGCCTTCGTAGAGCACGATGCCGGCCGCCATAGCTGCATTGAGGGATTCCACGCCGTTGGCCAGGGGGATTGAGATGCTCACGGTGGCCAGGTCTCGCGCATGCTGTGAAGGGCCATGGGCCTCGCTGCCGATGATCAGCGCGAAGGGTACACTCAGATCTTGCTCGTAGTACAGGTGATGGCTAGCGGCCTCGGCCAGCAATACACGCGGTCGACCTCCACAATGCATCCTCACACGTTCAGCCAGCGCCTGCCATCCCTGGTTCGCGCTGATAGGCAAAGCCACATGCGCGCCCGCCGCCGCGCGCACTACCTTGGGACTATAGCAATCAACGCAATGCGGGGTCAGTAACACCTCATCGACATCAGCGGCCAGCGCGGTACGCAGCAGTGTGCCCATGTTGCCGGGGTCGGCGAGGTCATCGAGAATGAGCAGGGCCGGGCGCGGCACATCGGCACGGCGCGCGCGCAGTATGGCGGGGTCGAACGTCTCCATAGCCAGGACGCTTATCACGCCCTGCGATGTCTGCGCCTCTCCAAGTACCGCGCTCACACGCTCGCTCACCTCGACCAGCCCTTCACGCGGGACAGCGGAGACATGCAGGAGACGAGCCAGCAGGCTTTTCCCCTCCTCCGTTCGCCGGAGCAGGTCAGGCTGATAGTACACCTCGCGCGGCAGCATTCCCGCGTCGAGGAGTGCCTCTAACAAATGCGGCCCCTCCATCAGGAAGAGGCCGCTTTTCTTGCGTCCACGCGTAGTATGCAGGTCCAGCAACTTGCTGACGCGTGGATTCGCGGGGCTGCTAATAAAGACCATAGAGCGTTTTTTAGGGGGCCTGCTTGATAGTAGCCAGGGCGGCATCGACAAGGGCGGTGAAGGCGGCTTCGTCGTTCACAGCCATCTCGGCGAGAATCTTGCGGTCAACATTGATATTGGCCACATGCAGAGCGTGCATCAACTTGCTATAGCTCACTCCATGCATGCGCGCGGCGGCATTGATACGCGTGATCCACAGGGCGCGCATATCGCGCTTCCGGGTCCGGCGATCACGATACATGTACGCCATCGAATGCATGATAGCTTCGTGGGCCTTCTTAATCAGATTCCGGCGCGTGCCACGATGGCTTTCCGCCATCTTCAAGATTTTTTTATGCTTCTTGTGAGAAGTAACGCCTCGTTTTACTCTTGGCATAGTCCCTGTTGATCCTCCATTCAAGGCAACTTTTTGTCAGCCTGCTTTTTTGCTGGCAGGCACTACAACTATTCCGGGCTACCTGCATCAGCTACCCATAGGGGAGCAGACGCTTCATACGCCGGGTATCGGAGGTAGCCAGTGCAAAGTTCTTGTCCATCGAACGGACGGCTTCAGGTGACTTGTTAAGGCGATGGTGGCTCGAGGCCACTTTGCGGCGCAAGTACTTACCGGAGCCGGTAACCTTGATGCGCTTTGACATAGCTTTGTGTGTCTTTAGTTTCTGTTTCATTTCTCTTCTCTCTTCTTTTTTGCGGGGGCATCGTTTCTCTTGCGAGAACATCCAGTTGAGGATCTATGTGAGGATACATGCTCCATCAAAGGCGCAGAGAAGCCTTTTCCCAGAGCGAGGTCCACCCCGCACGCAGATGCGAGTATAGCACACATTCGCGCACCTGGCAACAGCAGATTCACTACAATTGCTGGCCACGTGACGGCCATGATGAACGCGGGGGACGCGATGGCCACGCTACGCGCGGGGAACCCTTGACGCTCGCGACCGGACGTGAGTCGCCGGCGCGCACACGCACCATTTGCCAGGTTGAAGCGAAGAAGAGCACCCAGCCCCACACAAGCAGAGGCAGACCAACCGTTAGCAGCGCCTGGCCAGACCACGGCACCCGCCAGAGCAGACAGTAGTAACTCACGAGCGTACCCAGAGCGAGGAGCAGAGTGAGCAAGATAGTACGTGAATTGGCCGTGCAGAGCGCCAGAGTTAGAAGCAGGAGCACATACCAGGGCCAGTATACGGGCAGCAGCACAACCAGCGCCAGGAAGAGCCAGCAGTTGAACAGGAGTGCCAGCGCCAGCGAGTCGATCAGCCAGGTACCCAGCAGCAGAAGCAGGACAACAGCCGCCAGCACCAGGATGGTCCAATGATGGGGCGCTATCAACCAGGAGATTGCGGGCGGCAGCGCAATGGGCAGGTGCAGCAGCGCCGCGTCCAGCGAATTCAGCGCTTCGCTCTGCCAGAATGTCTGGCGCAGGCTCTCCAGCACTCCTGGCAGGCCCCAACCCTGCCAGTAAGGCGCGTAGGCCAGCACCAGGATTAGAGCCGTGATGCCAACAGCCGTCAAGCACCAGAGGAGGCGCTGCACACGCGGCTCCAGGCGGACCTCGCGCCATAAGAGACGTAAGAAGATTGGCAGGAACAGGAGACAGAAGCCATTGATCAGCGCCGCCAGCAGCAGAAAGACCCAGGAGAGCAGCAACGAATTGCGCTGGAAGAAGAACGCCGCCAGCAAGACAAAGAGGATCACGACACCAACCATGTGCATCTCGGCAATGCCCAGCAGCAGAAGCAGCGGATTCCAGGCGTAGAGGATCGTAGCGGCGATGCGCGTCTCCGGCTTCATCTTCGCCAGAATCGCCCACACCAGCGCCGCGTTTAGCAGGTGAACAACCAGCGCGAGCAGGCGGTACTCAATGAGAATATTCGCCAGACTGCCACGTGCAAAGAGCGCCAGGGGGATGCCTATGTCGAGCCAGACAGGGCCGTAGGGCAGTGTCTCACGCACACCACCGAGGATGACCGTGCGCAGGGCATCGTGCGCGAAGAGGACCGGCGAGGCCGTATAGGGATTGGCATGGTACAACACCACGACGCGCCCGAAGAAAGCATAGAGAAACACGTCGCGCGAGACCAGGCTAGGCGCGCATACATAGGTAAGACCAAAGACCAGCGCCAGCGCGAACACACACCAGAAGAGGACACGCGCCCCCACACGCGAAATCTGCTGGTCCGCGACCTTCCGCCCCACGCCTGCCGCGACAAGGACCAGCACAAAAGCCAGCACGAGCAGCGCTAGCAGCAGATTCGCGAGACCGCTATCCACACCCGGATTGAGCAATGGCACACGCGTCAGGAAACGGCCCACCGCCGGGAAGGCTGTTGTCCAATAAAGCGCGGGGAGCCGGGGGAAAAGCGCCAGTAGCGCCTGCTTCGCGGCATCGCCAGGCGCTGTAGTCCCGGCAAAGAGAGGATAGAGCGCGAGGTATACGCCCTCCAGGAGCAGCGCCAGACCAAGCAACCAGACTACAGCGCGTCGTACAGAGTGCGAGCGCCTGCTGCCGGCTGGCTGCGGCCCAACGATATAGCCAGGTGCATAGCCGGGCATAGGAGCTGTAGGCAAAGTAGCTCCAGGCAAAGCAGGCTGTGTTCTTTGTGTGCGCATCGAGCATGACTCCCGATTCTCAGGATGGCGCGGTATACCCCGATACCGGCGATGGAGGTAGGCCTATCCTCTAAACCCGTGTGCTAACAGTATGGGCTATTCATCGATACTTGTCAATAAATTAAATGGCAACACCAGAGCGATCTATAAATCGTGGGCGCCCCAAGCCGCCGTGCTCACCCCTGATCCGCGTAGGGGCGCGGGCAAGGCAAGCCATAGCCCCTACGCGGATCAGTCACACATATGCGCTATTTCCGCTTTTTCAACGCGCAGAAAGAATAAACATGTAGCTAATGACGAGAGTCCAGAGACGCGATATGTAGGGGCGTTCCCTGGCGGGCGCCCTGGGGCCTGGCGATATGTAGGGTGCCCTGCCACATGGACTGCATATTGCCAGGGATAGGGAACAATGCTATAATAGCGCGGTGCTGGACTCTCTCGGAAGCCGATCATCGTACAGCTTTTGGGGCGTGTTGCCCATTGCCGGTTGGCATGCTCACCATGCTGACAAGACAAGCAGGCGACTTCGAGAGAATAGGCGGGCCTCGCAGCGATGTGAGGCGAAAATGTTGTCTGCCGCGAAACAAAAAGCGGCTCTTATCAATGCATCGAACACAATATCGATGCTCCACCTGCCCCGGCAGAGCGGGTTATCCCCCGCCCACCCCTCTCAGGAAGAGGGTGGCGCAAGGCTGACCGGAGGCAAACCCAGAGGAAGGAGGTGGCTTCGTGACGAGAGATTATGAACTCGCGTTCATTCTCAACCCCGAAGTCAGCGAAGAGCAGACACGCGCTATTCTAGATCGCATTGACCAGATTGTGGCCACATATGGCGGCCAGGTTGTCAAGGTGAACCAGTGGGGGCGGCGGCGGCTGGCATACCCCATCGAGCGCAATCGTGATGGCATCTATGTGTTTATTGATATGATTCTGGCCACCAGGACTATTCCTGAGCTAGAGCGCACCCTCAAGGTCTCAGAAGAGGTGCTGCGGCACATGCTCAAGAGACGCGACCCCAAGGCCGCGCAGAAAGAACGCCTGGAACGTGAGGAGCGCGAGGCACGCGCCGCCGCGACCGCAGCCGCACAGGAGGCCGCCGCACAGCAAAACGCAGCAGTGGCCGTCGCAGTGCCTGTACCCGTGGTAGAGGTAGCGCCGGAAACCGAGGCAGCGCCTGTAGCGGAGGTAAGGCCGGAAACCGAGGCAGCGCCTGTAGCGGAGGTAAGGCCGGAAACAGAATCAGCAGTCCCTGTAAGTGTGGAAGAAGAGGCGCCCGTCGCCCTCCCTGTTGACACGATAGAACCTGCTTCACCTGCTGTGGAAGAAGACGGTATCGAAGCGCAAGCTTAATAATCAGCAGTTGGGCAGGTTCGTCTAGTTTCAGGGAAAGGCCGTGTCGGCGCCTACAAGGAAGACCGAAAGGATTTGAACCATGCAGAAGATGATATTGATTGGGAATCTGGGTAAAGAACCTGAGATGACTTACACGCCGGAAGGCACGCCGATGACGAAATTCACAGTCGCCGTAAAGCGTAACACAAAGTCACCTGACGGTGAGAGAAAGTCCGAGACAGACTGGTTCAATATCGTTGCCTGGCGCAATCAAGCGGAAATCTGCAACCAGTACTTGCATACAGGCAGCAAAGTCTACATTGAAGGACGCCTGTCACAACGCCGCTATACCGATAAAAACGGTCAAGAGCGTACCTGGGTAGAAGTCATCCTCAACGAGATGGAAATGCTCTCTCCCAAGCCGCAGGCAAGCGGATCTAGCGATTTCTCGCCTCCGGCCGGGGGTGACTTCCTTGACGACATAGACGACTCTCAGCCCTTCTGATACGCAAGAAGGAGAAACAATCAGTGCAAAGACGATCTGAATCAGGTGG
>JBDTHH010000067.1:0-3286 GCA_039937055.1 Ktedonobacteraceae bacterium
TCAGTCGCCTTTGGGATGATTACCATCCCGTTCTTGGAAGCGTCTTCCCTCCAAATTTAGAAACTCTTCAGGTTTTGGCATCTTTCAGATGCTAGAAAGGTTTCCCAAAAATTCGGGATGACTCATAGATGAAACACAACGGCTCTGCTCGTTTCGCTGTTGAATAAGTAAACCAATCAACAGCGAAACGAGCAGAGCCGTTGTTATGCTGCCAGAATGCCAGGATCGCTCCTTCGCTCCTTGTCACATTGACAACAGGAAAAAGGAGGGCGTATGCTGATATCATCTACGAGAGATGCGTGCTAGAGAGCGACTGCCCTATCACTGTACCACAGAAGAATTGAGGGGAAAAGCAATGGCTGATCTTACGGTACCGGTCCATCAAGATGATCATGTCCAGGGTCCAGCAACCGCGCCGGTCACGCTGGTCGAATATGCTGATTATGAATGTCCCTACTGTGCTGATGCCTACCCTGTCGTGCAAGAGATTCAGCGACAGTTAGGGAGTAGACTGCGTTTTGTCTATCGCCACTTTCCGCGCTCTGACGTGCATCCTCATGCTCGCCATGCAGCCGAGGCGGCCGAAGCTGCGGGCGCTCAAGGAAAGTTCTGGGAGATGGATGAGATGCTTTTTGAGCAGCAGCAAGCGCTTACAAATGCTGACCTGGAGCGCTACGCGGCTGACCTGGACCTGACAATGGATACGTTCAAGCAGGCTATGGCCCAGCATAGCTATGCGCAACGCGTTCAAGAAGACATAACAGGCGGGACGCACAGTGGAGTACGAGGCACCCCCACCTTCTTTATCAATGGCATGCGTCACGACGATACCTATACGCTGGATGTGCTCCTGCCCGCGATTACAAAGGCGCCTGGCTCACAAGAAGATCAAGGATGAACTTTGGCCCAGATGTTGCTTCCAGAGATTGGACCAGGTATGGGCGCTGCGTTCTGCCACAACGAGGCCGCTTAATCAAGCCGCTCGTGCAAGAACGCAAGGGTCCGCTCCCAGGCAAGGCGAGCCGCCTGGGCGTCATACTCCGGGCGATTCTCCTCGACGAACCAATGTTTGGTCCCTGGATACGTATAGACGGAGACCGGCCTCCCCGCAGCCTGTAGCTCCTGCTTCATCGATGTTGCCGCCTCCGCCGGCCTGAACGGGTCATCCTCCGCGAAGTGGCAGAGGTAGGCCGCCTTCGCGCGCTGATAGTCCAGTCCGGGGTAGGAGTCATAGAAGGTCACAACTGCGGCGATCTCCTCGGCCAGGGTGACTGACATATCGAGCGCATAGGCGCCTCCCAGCGAGAAGCCAACCAGGGCGAGCGTGCCGTGCCTGGTCGCCCGATTGGTCGTAGCGTGCTGGCGCAGGACCTGTACCGCCGCAGCAATGTCGCCGCGCCACCGCTCCACATCCTGATCCAGCGCCGCGCTCAACGCTCCCGCTTCCTCGACTGATGCGGTCGTCTTGCCGTGGTAGAGGTCGGGAGCCAGTGCCACGAAGCCGGCTTCCGCGAGCCGGTCGCAGGCCTGCCGAAACGGCTCCGTCAGCCCCCACCAGGCATGCAGAACCAGCACCCCTGGTCCGCTGCCCTGCGCAGGCTCGGCCAGATAGGCATTGATCGTTCTGCCATCCACTTGAAATTCTCTCATACTTCTCTCCTTAAAATTGCTGAAAATACAGTTCTCGACAACTGCCCGGCGCAACTCGCCGTCCAGCAACCTCATTCTCTGAGGCAAAGGCGAAAACGGTAATCAGGAAGAGAAGAGTGGAGAGACGTGCGAATTAGAGTTGCACCACAGCCGTACTCTGGGCCTGCCTCTCAGAAGTATCTGGAAGATACCCTGCATCAGTAAGCGCCTGGGTAAAAACACCTGCAAGGCAAAACGCCTCGACCCAGCGATCCAGGAGCGCGCGATCAAGATCCATACCTTGCACTTTTAGCATGCCCAACACATCATTCAGGTGGTAATTTGGCTCAATGTTCGACGGAATCTGAGCGTGGATTGCCTTTGCGTCGAACATTGAGCCAAAAAATTTGAGGGCGAAGGTTCGACACAACTTCCATATGCCTTCCTCATTTCGCAACAAAAGACCATTTTTCAATGGAAGAGATGCAACACAGGTCTCCATTCGTTCTCTGGCATCTTCCTCTTCCTGAGCAGTACGAGCCACGGAGGTTTTGGCTTGATCGAACATTGAGCCAAAAATTCGATGATTGGGGCTGATTCCGTCGAACATTGAGCCAAATTACCATCAGGTGGCATCTGGTAAATGACATCCGAAGCGGGCAGGTTTTGCCCTCCGACGTTAGCACTTGCCCTTCCACTTGAGCAGCACACCCAGTACTCAAGTGGAAAGCCGCTCTAGAAGCGAATCGCCATGCACCATTTTTGTAAATGTAGTGCTCATAATTTGTAAATCCCAACATTATTCTGGCGAAAAGACCACAGGTATCCTGGTGAACAAGTCGTTCAGAATAGCTTGCTCACCAGGATACCTGTGGTCTTTTTGACAATAATTCTTGTGAAAGTGACCAGTTGAATGGTGGGATTTAGAGTCTGGGACCCTCCTCCCTTCGCACGCAGGACCTACCTGCTAACTCCAGCACTGCCAGCTTGTCAGACTATAGAAGTTGAAAAATCGAGCTACGATGGTGTTGGACCCATAGTACCACTGACAGGCCCTCGTCATGGAAATGGGATTGAGCAAGAATCCGGTCGAAGAGACACAGCTCCAATCATAGGCAGTCGTCCCACCAACAGTTGTCACCCCAACATATCCAATGGATCGACAATATCCCTGCACGTCGACCCCCCCCTTATACGCATTAATGCGATAACAGATCGCGCTTGACGCATTGTAGAAGTTGTCTGTCACATCCACCACGGAATTGTTGTTGTACTTCCACTGGCAGGCAGATTGCATAGAGATGGTTGCCACGGCTGACCCCTGCGCATCGAGACAGCGCCACCCATAGTAGGTCAAATCAGCGAGCCCCGCTCTGGCATATCCAAGGGATTGACAATAGGGGTCCAATTGGACATTCCCTAATTGCTGAAGTTGGGGAGCCTGCACAGCAGCATGGGCGCTGGGAGTGACTCCAACACCGATGGTCACGCTCAAACAAAGAGCACACAACCCGATGATAAGACTCAGGCGTGCGATGTTCCTTTTCATTGAAATCTTCCTCTTTTCCTAAAACACTGAGTGATTGAAAGAATACGTTGGCTCTCAAAGCAGACATGGCCAGCTTCGTTTCTGGCAAAGGGGTCCCAACATTTTCTC
>JBDTHH010000068.1:0-9076 GCA_039937055.1 Ktedonobacteraceae bacterium
GGTGAACAGGCGGGCTTGTAAACGGCGCCCCTACGAATTACGTTCAGGGCGCCTGTTGTATTCTGGTGCCGCATTCGGGGCAGAAGTGTGGGTTGTTTTCCAGAGGCGTGGCGCATTTGGGACAGAACAGGTCGGGCAGGGGCAGTTTGGTGCCGCAGTCCTGGCAGAACTTCCCCGGCGGCCCCATGCGCCTGCACGTGGGACACATGACGGCCTGGGGGTAGTTCAGGGTGGGGAAGGCGCTCGCCGGGGCAGGGATCGCTGCTGCCCCCTTCTGCTGGGGGTATTGAAGCTGCTGCGGCTGGAACGGTGGCGTCACCAGGTCGGGCGTGACCGCCGAGGGGATGGCGCGCACATTGAATTGCGGGGCCTGGTACTGCTCTGCGATCTGCTGGTGCTGCGACTCAATGTTTTTCTCGTGCTGGAAGGACGCGCCGTCTGCCTTGAGATCTGGCGCATCTTGGGTGCAGAGGTTCAGCGTGAGGTTGAAGCAGCGCGCGCAGACGGTGCGGAAGCATTTGGGGCAATAATGGAACTGCGGCTGGACCTCGGCCCACGATTTTTGCAGGGCATCAACCTGCTCCTGGTGCCACTTGGAGCCATAAATGTGTTCGCCCGCCTCGGCAGCGCGTCCCCAGAAGCCTCCTAGCATACCTACACCGATATCCATGACATTCGTGACGGTGCTCACCGAGGAACGAATAGGCCGCGATTGCACTGCCCAGCCGCATTGCTGGCAGGCGAAACGGAAGGCAAAGTACCCCTGCGACTGGTTGCTGATATCCTGGTAGATATTGGGAACTGTGTAGTTCTGCATCGGTGCTCATCCTTTTCTTAGCTGGTTGTGATATAGGTGATCGCGACGGTGCCGGGACCGGTATGCGTGCCCAGCGCGGAGCCCAGCTTGTAGCGCGGGATAGCGCCGGAGTAGACCGCCTTCAGGGCCTGCGTCAACTGCTCACCTACATCCCCGGTGGATTCGGCCAGGTAGATCTCTTCCACCTTGCCAGAGTCGCGCAACAGTTGGGCCATGCGCTCGTAGGCTTTAGTGCGCGTGCGGGGGCGCTCTACCGGAACCACCACGCCATCCTTCACGCTGATGATCGGCTTGAAGCTCAGCATATTGCCGAGCATGGCCGACGCGGTGCCGATGCGGCCCCCGCGCCTCACGTACTCCAGCGTATCCAGCACCGCCAGGATATGTGTGCGCGCCAACCTATCACGCATATGCGCCTTGATCTCCTCAAGCCCCTGTCCCTGGCGCGCCTCTTCCGCTGCGTGTATAATCGACATCCCCATGGCCATGCTGATACTCCGCGAATCTATAACGTCGATGGGGACCTTTTTTAGTTCATCGGGTAAGGAGTCGCGCGCGGTGCAGGCAGATTGATAGGTGCCGCTGAGATTCGAGGAAAGATGGACCGAGAGAATATCATCGGCCCCTTCTTCGATGAGCCGTGTGTAGGCCTCCTGGAACGAGGCGGGCGATGGCTGCGAGGTACGCGGATTCTCCTTGCTCGCCTGGAGTTTGCGATAGAATTCATCACTCTCCAACTCCACGCCATCGAGATAGGCCTCATTGCCAAAAAAAACGGTCAGAGGGACAACGGTAATGCCCCGTGCCTCTGCCAGCTCACGCGGGATATCTGCTGTGCTGTCTGTGACGATACGAACAGCCATGGCTCACCTCCTCTTTCGTTGAGAGATAACCGCCTATTCAGCGGAAAGGATGTAGGTATAGTAGGGTTGACCGCCATCTACCACTTCGATCTCCAGGTGCGAGTGCTTCTCCTTGATGCGCCTGGCCAGGCTCTGGGCCTCCTCCGACGAGGCATCCTCGCCATAGTACAGCGCGACAACCTCGCAACTATCGATATCCATGCGGCGCAGAGTCTCGTCGATCACACGGTCCAGGTTCTGGTCTGCGACGGAGAGATTGCCGTTCACCAGGCCAATAAAATCGCCTTCGCGCACGCGCACGCCGCCGATATGCACGGTACGCACGGCGGTAGTGATCTCCGCCGTCTGGATGCTCTGGGCGGCCCCGGTCATCACCTGGCAGTTGCCATCCAGGTCGGCGTCGTAGTTAAAGCCCATCAAGGCGGCGATGCCCTGCGGGATAGTCTCGGTCGGGATGATGCGCACCTCTTTGGTGGTCAGATCGGGTACCTGGCGCGCGCTGAGGATCACGTTACTGTTGTTTGGCAGCACGATTACCTTAGCAGCGGCGACGGCTTCAACCGCCGCGAGAAGCTCCTCAATGCTGGGGTTCATGGTCTGCCCGCCCGGAACGATGGCGCTAACGCCCAGGCCCTGGAAGACCTTCTCAAAGCCCGCCCCTGCCGTGACGGCCACGGTGGCGATGGCGGGCGCGGGTGCTTCAGGTTCGACGGCGAATACCAGCGTCTCGCCGGCATGCTCGGCCTCGCTCTCAGCGGCATAGGCCAGGCTTTGCTCCTGGAGGTTCTCGATGTTGATGTCGAGCAGGCTCCCCAGGCCGACTCCGTAGTCAAGGATCTTACCGGGCGATTCTGTATGCGTGTGAACCTTCAGCATCTTCTCATCGCCGGCGACCACTGTGGAGACGCCGCCCATGTCGATGATGGCCTGCTGAATACCCTCAACATCCAGGCGCTCGCCACGCAGCAGGAAGACGACCTCGTAGCCGAACTCTTCCTCGATCTTCACGCGCCCCTTCTTCTGAGCCGGCTCGGCGTGGACTGCACGCGGCTGGATAGGCACGGCCCCGTCTGACCCCGGCTGGGGAGCATCTCCACGGATGTAGTGCCAGACACCCTCCAGAATGGTACAGAGACCCTGGCCCCCGGCGTCTACCACCCCGGCCTGTTTTAGCATAGGCAGCAGTTCAGGCGTGCGCGCGACAGATTGACGCGCGGCAGACACGATCTCTTGCATCTGCCTTATGAGATCATCGCCGCGCTCCGCGCCAGCCCTGGCCGCCTCCGCGCTGTCTCGCACAACGGTGAGGATCGTGCCTTCAACAGGCTTGAGGACCGCGCGCCGGGCCAGGCGCGAGGCTTCCTCTAGCGCCACAGCAAGATCGGGGGCGGTGAAGGTCTGCTTCTTGTCCAACCCCAGCGCCAGGCCGCGCAGAACCTGCGAGAGAATCACGCCTGAGTTTCCACGCGCCCCCATCAGCGCACCCTGCGATACTTTGGCCGCTATCACCCCGGCGGATGTCTCTTCACTGCCGGCAATGCCACGGATCGCCGCCTGCATGGTGGCTGACATGTTGGAGCCAGTATCGCCGTCTGGGACAGGGAAGACATTGAGCGCATTAATGGCGTCACGGTTCTCTTCGAGCCACGCGGCCCCGGCCATAAGCGCCTTCTTGAGATCCTGGCCATCAAAAATACTGATGCGGCGCGTGCGGGATGAACGTACCGGGCGCGGTCCTTGTTCCTGCATAATGGCACCACTACCTTTTCTCAATTATGACTTGCCTTGCGAAGCCGGGCCATTACCAAGTCCCTGTATGTTCACATTGACCTGTTGCACGGGTATGCCAAGCATCTTCTCGACGGAAAATTTGACGCTGCTCATGATGTTATGCGCGATCTCTGACATGCGCAGCCCATACTCCAGCACGACATACACATCGATGATGAGCTGGTTCTGGACAATGCGCACCTGGACGCCCTGGTTGGACTTCTCAGGCGCTAAAAGCACTGCCTGCCCATTGCGCAGGCGGGGGGCCGCAATGCCGATCACGCCGTACCCCTCGCTGATGGCCTGCGCCACAATCGAGTGGATGGCTGTGGGCAAAACCGCAATCTTGCCAAGGGGGCGCAGGCCAAATTGCGGGTGGATCGCCGATGTTTTCAACATACCGTGTTTCTCTTCCGGCACTTGCCAAGACAGGTACTGCCGTGATATACTCGCATGGCGTGCTCAGATTCCTTTACGAAAAAATAATGGTACTGAAGCAGTATATCAAAGGCCCCGGTGATAATCAAGAGAAGCGGGCGCCGTGTATACAGCCCCCACGCGCATATGACATGCACCGATACACGTTCCATCGATACGCAATCATCGTTTATACCTATAGCCATAACCGAGAAAGGGAGATAGATAGCCATGGCTGGTCGTTGTGACATTTGCAACCGCAAACCGATGTATGGCAACAACGTTCCCCATTCGCAGCATCGCACGCGGCGCCGTTTCGTGCTGAACGTACAGCGCAAGCGCGTCGAGATCGACGGCGTAACGCGCCCGGTGCATATCTGCACCCGCTGCCTGCGCAATATGCATAAGCTGCCCAAAGAGCGCTAGAGGCCAGGGAACGGCTATACGCGTGGACGCGGGGTGGTGCGTGGGGAAACCCCCCGGCGCACCACCCCGCGTCCACGCGTATTTAAGCCTGCCTTTATGCACGCTTCTCGAAGCGCGTGCGCAATTGCCCACAGGCGGCGGCGATATCGTCGCCGCGTTCGGCGCGCACGCTATTGCTCACATGGTGCTCGAAGAGGATGTCGCGGAAGGCGCGAATGGCGTCGGGTCCTGGAGGCCGGTAGCCGGCCGCAGTGACGTTGACCGGGATGCAGTTGACATGCGCGAACTGCTTCAAGGGGGCCAGCAGCTTTCCCAGTTGATGCGCATGCACGCTGGTATCGTTGATCCCGGCGAGCAACACGTATTCAAAGGTGACCTGCCGGCGCGTGGCCGCGATGTAGTCACGGCAGGCCGCCAGCAATGCGTGCAGGGGATACTTTCGGTTGACCGGCATGGTCTGCGCGCGCAGTTCATCTGTGGGCGCGTGCAGGGAGATCGCCAGGTTGACCTGGAGCGCCTCCTGACTGAGCTTGAGGATAGCGGGCACGAGGCCAACGGTCGAGACGGTCATATGCCTGGCGCCCAGGTTGAAGCCTTCGGCGCTGTTGAGGATGCGCAGGGCCTGCAAGACGTTGTCGTAGTTGTGCAGCGGCTCGCCCATGCCCATCAGCACGATATTGGTGACGTGATCGATGGGTCGGCTGCCGGGCAGGCCCGCCGCGACCCAGGGGGCGCCGTGCAGTTCGCGGGCGAAGTAGAGTACCTGGGCCACGATCTCTCCGGCGCTCAGGTGCCGGTCGAAGCCCATCTGACCCGTGGCGCAAAATGTGCAGCCGAACGCGCAGCCCGCCTGGCTGGAGACGCAGACGGTGGCGCGCGCGCTGCTCTCGCCTAGCGCTGGGTAGAGCATCAGCACAGACTCGATGAGCTTGCCATCGCTGAGTTCTAGCAAGATCTTGCGCGTGCGATCATCTTTGGAGTGCTGTTCGCTACGCACAATCCCTGGCCCGATGCTGGCCTCCGCCTCCAGGCGGCTCCGTAGCGCCTGCGGCAGGTTGGTCATAGTGGCGAAATCGGCGGCCAGGCGCTGGTAGATCCAATTGTAGATCTGCTTGCCGCGAAAGGCGGCCTCGCCCCGCTCTACCAACCATTGCTGTAACTGCGGCAGGGTGAATCCAAGGAGATCGGTTTTCTTTATAACAGGTGTTACTGGCGTTATCGTCATGGTCTCATTATAGCATGTAAAAGGGCAAGTAATCTCTATGCGGCTCATCACACCAGACATGCGTGCTACCCTCGTCCAACGGCCCCTGGGGCTGGTCTTTGATATCGACGGTACGCTCAGCCCGATCGCTCCCACCCCCGGCGCGGCCAGACTCTATCCAGGGGTCGCGCCTTTGCTGGCACAACTACGCGCCTACGCGCAGGTCGCCATTATGACCGGACGCGCGCTGGCAGATGGGGCCGCGCTGGTCAATGTGGACGATATTGTGTATATCGGCAATCATGGGCTGGAGAGTGCCGCTGGCCTGCCAGCCAGCCATCCCGTCAGCATTGTCCCAGAAGCTATGCGCTACGCCGCAGCCGCGAAACATCTGCTGGACCTCGTTGAGGAGCAACTACTGCCGGAGCTGCCCTGCATCCTCGTGCAACACAAAGCCATCGGCGGCTCGATCCACTACCGCCTCTGTCCCGACCCCGAACTGGCACGCCAGAAGATTGCGGCGCTACTGGCGGAGCCGGCGCGCCAGGCCAACCTCCCGCTGAGCCTGGGGAAAATGGTCGTCGATGTGCAGGTACCCGGCATTGACAAGGGGACGGCACTACGCGCCTTCGCGCGGCGCTTTGCTGTGCGCGGACTGGTTTTCGCCGGCGATGATCGTACCGACCTGGCCGCCGTGCGCGAAATAGCGCGCCTGCGACAGGAGGGACTCGCTGCCCAGGCGGTCGTCGTGCAACATCACGACACCCTGCCGGAACTACTGGTGGGCGCGGATCTCGTGGTGCAAGAGGTTGAGGGTATGTACAACCTCTTGCAAGAGATCGTGGGGGTAGTCGCGCGGTCTTAGCTGGCGCTCAGTGAGGCGGAGGCCTCTCTGAGAGCCAGTCCGCTCACGATGGGGAGCCGGCGCGCGGAGAGATCGAGCAATTCGTTGACATCGCGGATCTGCCGTCTGAGCCACTCGTTCAGATCGTAGCGCTCGACCGCCAGGCGCGCCTGCCGGGCCTTGGCGGCCCGCTCTTCGGATGGCAGCGTCAATGCCTGGTAGAGCGCCTCGGCCGTCTCCTCTATATCCAGGGGCGAGGTCGGAATGGAGGCCTTACCCATCTGCTGGAACGCGCCCGCCGTGCGCGAGAGCACCAGTACCCCATCGCGTTTATTGACGACCGGGCCCTCTTTGGCCACCAGGTTCATACCGTCAATAATGGGGTTGACCAGCAGCACATCGTAGAACTGCATTGCGGCCAGCGCCCGCGTGCGATCATTATCGCAGAAGGGGTGAACCGGCTGCCAGGTCTCGGTGCCATACTTGTTATTGATCTCCTCCATGATCTTCATCACGTCATTCGTGTAGCGCTGGTATTCTGGGAGGGACTGGCGCGAGGGAACCAGGAAGGCCAGAAACGTAACTTTGCCGTGGAGTTCGGGATGCTCATCCAGTACTCTGATATAGGCCTGGAAGCCACGCAGGATGTTTTTCGTCGGCTCAATGCGATCGACACGCATGATGTTCTTCTCGGCCAGCACCGGTCGGAGCAGATCCGCGGCGCGTTTGCCGGCCACACTCTGCACCGCGCGCCGCTCCTCGGCCACAGAAATCGAGATAGGATAGGCGCGCGCCTGCGTGCGATGCCCCTGCCACCAGACGGCCCCCTCTTCAAAATCAACCACCGCGCCGTCCAGAAGGGTATGCGCGCCTTCAAGGAAGTTATGTGCGTCCCGCTCCGTCTGGAAGCCCACGATGTCGTTGCCCACCAGGCCACTGTAGATATCCTGGGCGATGCTATTGGGCAGAAACTGCCAGCAGCGGATATCTGGCCAGGGGATGTGAATGAATTGCTGTGTGACGATGGTCGGGTGGCGCTGGCGAATCATGGCCGCGACGAGGTACAGGTGGTAGTCATGGAGCATCACGACAGGCATCGTGTCCTGGCGTTCAATCTCGGCGTTCACCGCGTCGGCAATGGCCTGGTTCGCCGCGTGATACCCGTTCCGCCAGGCATCCATGATCTTCTGCGTGCTTATCGAGGTATTGACCGGATCGTACATATAGTGCTGGAGAAACCATAACGTGCGGTTGCTAATCACCTCGTAGTACTTGCGGTAGGTCGTTTTAGGGACTGTCACATAGCGTAGTTGCATCTCAGGACCGCGCAGCGGAGATCGCACCAGTCCGCTCTCCTTGAAGGCGGCGCGGTCGCCCTCGGTCATGGCCATGGCGACCCATGTCACCTCCATATGATTCCCTGCCTCTATCAGGGCCGTCACCATGCCACCGGCGCCACGGCGGTGCTTCAACGTTTTATCTTGACTCAAGTAATATTCAACGGGACCACGATTTGTGGCGATGATGAGACGATTCGCATGTATCAATTGAGGTTGTGTTTCATGGATCGTCATCTGCGCGGGCATAGGTTGATCCTTTCTACCAGGCGTTCTCCTCTTCTCGCCTTCTGCCTGTTCATGCCATTCACTCTATATATCGCCGTCAGCTTGCAAAAAGACGCACTGAGCATTGGATATAGTACATTTGGATACACGAACAAACACCTTTGTCTTTAGCGACACAGGAAGAGACACCTCTATGAGAGATACCCATTATGTATAGTACCATATTTCAGTGCCGCGATGGGAGAGGCCTGATGTATGTGTGGTTGCGTCAGGGCGTCACCCATCCTCCTTCTACGCGGGACAATGATATACTGCAAAATATAAGAAAGCGTTACTATCTGGAAAGGTGCTATGTATGATACGCGTAGATGGCCGCTCGTCGGAGCAACTGCGACCCGTGCGTTTCACGGTTGACTATATCGAATATGCCGAGGGATCGGTGCTGATCGAAGCCGGGAAGACGCGGGTGCTGTGCGCCGCTACAGTAGAGGAGCGGGTGCCGGCCTTTCTCGAAGGCAAAGGGCGGGGCTGGGTCACGGCGGAGTACAGCATGTTGCCCCGTGCCACACACACGCGCAGCGCGCGCGAGCGCGAAGGCCGGGTCAGCGGTCGCACGCAGGAGATTCAGCGCCTGATAGGTCGCTCGCTGCGCGCCGCCGTGGATATGGACGCGCTTGGGCCGCGCACGATCACCGTTGACTGCGATGTGATTCAGGCCGATGGTGGCACGCGTACCGCCTCGATCACCGGCGCCTATGTCGCGCTGCATCGCGCCTGCACGCTTCTGCTGAAGCGCGGCCTGCTCGCCACCCATCCGGTGCGTACCGAGGTCGCCGCCATTAGCGTGGGCGTTGTGGAGGGCCAGATATTGCTGGACCTGTGCTACACCGAAGACTCGCGCGCCGACGTTGATTTTAATGTGGTCATGACCGGCGCCCACGAGTTCGTTGAGGTGCAGGGCACAGGCGAAGGCGGCGTCTTCGGTCGCGATACCATGGGCTCCCTGGTAACACTCGCCGAGCAGGGTATTACAGAACTGCTGGCTCTGCAACGCCAGTATATATAGGGACGGGCGCAGGCCAACAGCGCCCCTACACGAAAAGGGAGATGCCGCTGGAGGCCCATGCCAGGCAGGATGGCCGGCTTTTGTGTAGGGGCGCCGCTGGCCTG
>JBDTHH010000069.1:0-8296 GCA_039937055.1 Ktedonobacteraceae bacterium
ATCCTGCTCGGTGAGCGCCAGGATCTGCCCATCGCGATAGGCCAGGAGCACGCCCGCCTCCTCGAACAGCTCGCGGATCGCGGCGGCCCTGGTGCCATTCCCCAGCGCCGTCCGCCCCTCCGGGTCAGCCACCGAGTCCGCGAGCACAGGCCGGCATATGCCTTCGGCCTGCTCAGCCGCGCGGTCATCCGCCGAGACAGAGCCACCCGGAAAGACATACACATCCGGCATAAAATCGCTCTGAATGACACGCCGCACCATAAAGACTTCCATGCCCTGCATCGAGTCCCTCAGCAACATGACCGCTGAGGCCTGACGAGGCTGCACTGCCATAGCAATTATCTCCGTTCTTGTGATAAATCTGCTGAATTTCGCTCCGGGTAGCGCACGCCCGGCAAAATTCATGCGAGGGCCACCCCGGCCCTCTAGAATCGTGTGTGTGCCGCGTTTGTATAGTACCACATGCCAGCGGACACGCGATGCAGCACACGCCAGCCGCATGCGAAACTCGCGGTCCCTTTACGTGCCCGCTGGCATATGGTACTCTGAATAATGCCAGGCTCATACACAGAGCGCGTGCTATGTCACATGCGGAGAAGAGCACCTACATGTTGCCAAGGAATGAACAGCTAGCGACTTCGGCCCCGCCGCTGCGGGTCGGGCTTATCGGTGATCCCGTGGCTCACTCCTACTCGCCACGTTTACAGCAGGCCGCCCTGGATGCGCTGAGCATCAACGCCGTCTATGAGCTATGGCAAACCGCCAGCAAAGAGCTATCAACCCGCGTCGCGGCTCTACTCGATCCATTATACCTGGGGGCAAACGTCACCATTCCCCATAAAGTGGCCGTCCTGCCGCTGCTGGACATCGTCGACCCGCTGGCGGAGCGTATCAAGGCCGTCAACACGATCGTATGCCGCGACGGGTACCTGCATGGCTACAATACTGACGCGCCGGGACTTGTGCGCGCCCTGCTGGAAGAAGGCATCGGCGAACAGGCGGGTGATGGCGAGTCTATCTCGCTCAAAGGCTACACAGCGTTCATCCTGGGCGCAGGAGGCGCGGCACGCAGCGCGACCTTCGCGTTAGCCAGCGCGGGGATTACGCGCATGATTATCATCAACCACCACCTGGAGCGCGCGCAACGACTGGCGAATGAGATCGGAGAGTTCCTGGCACGCACCTTCAAGAATCGCGACGCGTGCCAGATCTTCAGTCTGAGCGATCCCGAATTCCTGATCCCACATCCCATGTCGCTGATCATTAACGCGACACCCGTGGGCATGCACGCCGATGAAAGTCCGCTGCCCGTCGAAGTGCTCTCGCGCTTCGCGCCCGATACCTTCGTCTTTGACATGATCTACAATCCCACAGAAACCCGGCTCCTCTGCCAGGCTCGCACCCTTGGTCTGCGCGCAACCAACGGCATGCCCATGCTCCTGCACCAGGGGGCGCTGGCCTTTACGCTCTGGACCGGGCAGCCCGCGCCGCTTGAGGTGATGCGGGCAGCATTGTAAATAATGGAAGGAAACTTTTGTGAGACTAGCCAGCTTTTCTACCGCCCAGCTTCCTACGCCGCACCTGGGCCTTGTGAAGGATGACGAGATTGTGGATGTTGACCTGGCGGCGCGCGCGCTTGGCTTCATTGTGCCTGACCAGATGAACGAGTTCATCGACCGCTACACACAGAGTGAGCCAGCGCTGCAAGCTATTTTAGACAAAGCGGCCGGCCGGCGTTTGAGCGAAGTCAAGACCTTCAGCCAGATCGGGGCGGCTCACAGCCTGGCCTCTGTGCAGATCGCGGCACCCATCCCACGCCCGCGTAAAAACATTATGTGCCTGGGATTGAACTACGTAGAACATGCCAAAGAATCGGACGAGGCACGCGGGCGCAGTCCCAACCTGCCGCAATACCCGATTATTTTCACTAAGGCTCCCACCTGCATGAATAGCGCCTATGGCGATATTGTGATCGACCCTAAGGTCTCCGGACAGATCGACTGGGAGGTAGAGCTGGCGGTGGTCATAGGAAAAGGCGGCAAGAACATTCGCGAGGAGGATGCGCTCTCGTATGTCTTCGGCTACAGTGTGCTCAACGATGTCTCGGCCCGCGACCTGCAAGACCGGCATCGCCAGTTTTTCAAGGGCAAGAGCATCGACGGCTATTGTCCGATGGGACCCTGGATCGTCACAGCCGACGAGGTTCCCGACCCGCAGCAACTCCGGCTCTCCCTGCGCGTCAACGGCGTCACCAAGCAGGAGAGCAACACCAGTATGATGATCTTCAGCGTCGCCCAGATCATCGCCACCCTCTCCCTGGGCATGACGCTGGAGCCTGGCGATATCATCGCCACCGGCACCCCCAGCGGCGTCGGCTTCGCGCGTAAGCCACCGGAGTTCCTCAAAGCAGGCGACGTAATGGAGACCGAGGTAGAAGGTATCGGAGTGATGCGCAACAAGATTGTGTCGGAGTGATGCACACGCTACGATTTATACGCGCGCTTCCTCGCGCACCCAGGGCGGCATAACGCCCCACAGGTTCAGCGCTCTGGGGCGCGTATGCCAGAGGCGAGGGGGCGTGGTGACATCGTGATCGTAGTATTGATGCAACTCGGCCGATAGCTCGATGTGGCAGCCTTCCGAATCGGCGAAGCGCACAAAGAGGTCGCTGCCGGCACCGTGGCGGCCTGGACCCCAGAGGATCGGAACCTGCTGGCGACCCAGGTGGTCGGCCCATGCCAGGAGTTCCAGGCCATCGGGGATGCTGTAACCAACGTGATCGACATCCTGGTTGCCCTGCATCAGGATGATGGTATGATGGTCGCTATTGCAGCGCAGCCAGGCGCATTCGCGCAACAACCAGTCCGAGATATCGAAGCCGAGCGACTCCGTGTAGAACTCGACCATTGTCTCCAGGTGGGGCGTTTGCAGCGCCAGGTGTTGCAGGCCAACCGGGCGCAGGCGCGAGTGACGCCGGCCGACAGCCGAGGCATGTTGCGAGAACGTATCATCGGGAGAGACGGCGATCTCGATGCGGTTGCCATCGGGGTCGCGGAACCACAGGGTATCGCCGGAGTCGGGGTCACCGTCGCGCGCCTCCAATGAGAGATCGACGCCCGACATACTAAGGCGCGCGGCCAGCGCGGCCAGTTCGGCGTCGGTATCAACCTGGAAGGAGAGATGGTGCAGGCGACTCTGCGCGAAGGGTACGCGCCCGTTGCCCTGGGTCGCGCGCGTATCGGTAAACAGGCCCAGGCAATGATAGTCATCGCCAAGGGTTAAAAAGGCGTTGGCATCCTCCAGCTCAACATCCTGGCTGGAGACCTCGGTGGAGCGCAGATCGAAACCCAGCGCCTGGCGATAGAAGCGCACCTGGCTGGTCACATCCGTCGTCCATAATCCAACATGCGCCAGGCGCTTTACTTTGACCTTCTGAATCTGCTGCTCGCTCATCGCGCGCTACCTCCTGGGCTGATCTGCCATATACCTGAATAGTACACAGGGACGTATGCCTTATGTTCCACGAGAATTCATCCTACGGTATCATACACAGCCAGCATAGAGGGGTCAACACGCCTACCCAAAGGTCATGCTGTTACATCTCCTCGCCGTCCTGCGCCAGCGACCGGGTGGGTTCTTCCATGTACGCACATTCATCCGTTTCTCCCAGGCGCGACATGGGTAAGCGGCCGCCCGGTTCCTGGCTCTCGGAGTGCCAATTCAGCGAGAAATCGGGGGCCGCGGCGGTATCATCGCTTTGCAGGCCGAGGGCAAGCTCGACATTGACGTGCGAGAGATCAAACGTCTCCAGAACGCGCACCAGTGAAGAAGCCACGGGCATCGGAGTTTCAGGGGAGCTGCGTAAGGATGACAGGCCGGGGAAGCTTCTTAACGGGAGGGAGGAATGGAATTCTATAGCCTGCGCGCTAAGTGGGGGCCTCGTGGGTGAGCGCGCGCCTTGCATGATCGCTGTGAGACCCAGCAGGCAGAGCGTTACCAGAAAAGCGGCGGGAATGAGTAGCAGGTACCAGAGCCGCCACATCATGGCGACGACGACAAGGCCGCCGGCAAACATCGACACGATGACAAGCGCGGGGAGAAAGAGCACGGAGGGGAGATCTACCCGCTCCATCCACCACTTCCCGCTGCCGATAAGGTAGCGGCGCCACTGCGCCATTTTGCCTGTCGCCACGATGCGCCTGGCCGCGGTCGGCCACAACGCCGTACTCACTGCATGCGTTACACCGCTCGCTCTGTGTACAAATACTTGCAGCCTCTTGCCATCCTTATGCATCACATCCCCATCCCCCGCGACCAGTATGCTGTCCCTCATCAGGCGGGGACATGCCACGCGCGGGCATCGGAACAGGCTAGCTCCGTTCAGATTGCCCGCACATGATGCGCATTTCTGCGCACCTCTCATATCCCCTTATGAGGAAGAGTCCTCTCGCGGCACTGAAGTGCCGGCATTCAGCCGCACTCCAGTGCCTGGCGTGGAGCACACATCAGCCGACTATGTACGCCTGGAACAGAAACGCCGTGCCCCACTTCCCACCACACACCATCCACACCACCAGTACAGAGATCGCCTGTTCGCACACCACCCCAGTTCATCGCCGGTGCTCCCACAACACCACACCCCAGCACCACACCTGCGATGACACCACAACCCTGGAACAGGGCCATCTGCAATACCGATTGTGCCACCTGCGCTTCTGCTCAGCACACACACAATTGCACTCCCATGCACACATCCACCCGGCAAGCGATTCCGCATGCAATACGCATCTCTTGCCCGTGCCCACGCTCGGCACTTCACTACCGCGAAAGGGAAATAAGCTTCATGGCTGTTGCCTCCTGGAGGGCCTTCCTCCCTACCACTTGCCCTGCACTCATACTTGCAACCGAGGTCATACCTTCATTGTACTGATAAAGTACCCGCTCGCGGTTGCGAACGCATAGAGGTTTAGTTAAGAAAGAACCTGCACCATTGCTAGATTCTTAACGTTTTTATAGACTGATTTGCTTATTCCTATACCTTCATTGTAGTTGACAATATAAAAGCTGCAACCGCTTCTATAGAGGTTGAGACGCAGGCCTTGCCGGGGGACAAGAGGGGCCGAAGCGGCGTCTGGCTATCTATAGAAGCGGTTGCAGCTTTGTGTGATGTACTGATTTACTCCAGGTCGCGTTCGACCTCGACGCGGACCGGGCCTTTCAGGACAGAGGCTGGTCCATGAGTGGGGGGATCCCAATCAAATGAGATCCGCTGGCGTTTGATAGGCACCTCGGCCTGCAACTTGTCCCAGCGGTCCTCGCGCGTCATGCTGATCTCTACATGCTGTTCATCGACATCCAGGCGATTCGAGATCACCTTCAGCAGATCAGCTTTAATCTGCTCCAGTAATTCTGGATTCACTTTGATGCGGTCATGGACAAGCACCACCTTCAGGCGTTCCTTGGCCATTTCGCCTGGTTTCGGCTTCTTACGGTTTGACATGAACTCGAATACACCCATAATTCTCGCCTCCTTATTCAGGACGGCCAGGACCGTTCCCGCTTTCCAGCCACCGCAGGCCCGAACCCCATTAAGCGGCGGAAACGTTCCATAAGCGTCGGAGTATCTCCTATCTCATCAAGGGGTACCTCTTCGCCCATAATACGCTGGGCGGCATTCAAGAATGCGCGCCCGGCGCGGGAGCGTTTCTCATAGACGACCGGTTCTCCCTTGTTTGTCGCTACGATGATCATCTCATCTTCAGGCACAATGCCCAGCAAATCGATGCCCAACACTTCCAACACATCTGCCACGTCCATCATATCGCCGCGCTTGACCATCTCCGGGCGGAGACGGTTCAAGATCAGGCGCGGCTCCGGCTTGCCTGCGGCCTCGACCAGTCCAATAATACGGTCGGCATCGCGTACCGAGGCCATCTCTGGGTTTGTCACAATTATAATCTCATCGGCACCCACAATCGCGTTGCGGAAGCCCTGCTCAATCCCAGCAGGAGAGTCGATCACCACGAACTCGAATTCCTGGCGCAACTGCTGGCAGAGTTGGACCATCTGCACGCTATTAATGGCATTCTTATCGCGTGTCTGGGCCGCGGGCAGCAGGTAGAGTTCCGGCAAGCGTTTATCCTTAATCAAAGCCTGTCGCAGGCGACACTGGCCTTCTACCACATCCACCAGATCATAGACAATGCGATTCTCCAGGCCCAACACCGCATCAAGGTTGCGCAGACCGATATCCGAGTCCACCACCGCAACCTTTTTCCCCTGCATAGCAAGAGCCGTACCCAGATTAGCTGTTGTTGTCGTCTTCCCAACCCCACCCTTCCCCGATGTAATCGTTATCACCCGGCTATCCATGCGCGCGCTCCATAAGCAACTGTTCTGACCTTCTATTCGTAGAATAGGCTGTTTCCAGACCTGGATAGTATAAAATAGGGAATGCTATTTTCTTGGCGGCCGTCCATTCAGCCATGTCTCAACGACGATCTGTCCCTGCCTGATCGAGGCCACCTCTGGCCGCGGCTGCACCTCCAGCCCCTCCGGTGGACGCGAGAGCAGGTGCGCGATGCGTAACTGCACCGGCGATAGCAGCAGCGAGCAGACCAGGGCGCCCTCATTATCGGGATAGCCAGCATGCACCATCCCACGCAGCACACCCCAGACCAGCACATCGCCGCCGGCGACGACCTCCGCACCGGGGTTGACATCGCCAAGGACGACGATATTGCTATGGTGGTGAATGGCCTGGCCTGAGCGCACAGTGCGCCGCAAGAAGAGCGTATCATCGGCTTCGCGCGCGTCGCGTTGGGCGGTCTGACCGAAGTCAACCGTCAGGGCCGGGGAAGCAGGCGCATCAGGCGAGGGGAGCGAGCCTGTGCTCGACTCTTTGCGCTTCTCCATCGCTTGCTCTAACGGCATAATCGACATCCGATAGTGGGACAGCAGATTTTCAAGTTGCGTCCGTTCGCTCACACGCAGTCCCCGCTGCCTGCTATCAACTGTCAGCGCGGCCCCCCGGAAAAAGTCCGGCGCCTCAGCCAGACGTTCGGAGAGCGCTTTCAATAAATCGCCAAAGGGGGTCTCCGGCTCCAGAGTTAAAAGCAGGCCATGGCGCGTGCCTTTAATTGCGATCTGCCCCTGCACAGACTGCTTCTCCTCTCTTTCCTGTCTGCTTTGCGCTTCAGGTGTATCCTTAACTGCACTATCCTCCACACCCATTCAAAGCCCATCCCTCTGCCCACAAGCAGGTTTTTGAAGCAATGCTCCTACCCTTGCTGCGTGAAAACACAACATCTCAAGGGTAAGTATAAGCGCCCGGCCCTTAAAACGCAATAGGTCCGCGCTATCTCAGGCTATCTGGCTATCTATCTCAGGCTATCGTACAATATGCCTGTAATAATTTGGAACGGATGGTAGCAATTATGGCGGATTTTATGAACTTTCCAACGGCACGCGAGCATGTCCTGACCTGCGGCGACACCGTCGTCGGCGTCATCCCCGACATCTGTCTTGTTTCACATTTCCAGGTTGGCTCCTGGCAGGTACTCTACCGACCGGTTGAGACGGGCAATGTGAAGCGCTGGGGTCTACCGCTGATGATCCCCAATTTTTCGCGCCTCAAGGATGGCATCTTCAAAGATAAGGGTACAAGCCTGCCCATTCACGGCTTTGGGCGCACGCTGCCCTGGACGGTCACCGCGCAGGACGAGACCTCTCTCAGCATGCAGTTGACCAGCAGCGAGGCCACCCGACCCGCGTATCCCTACGAGTTCACCTGGACGGCGCGCATTGTCGCAAGCGAGGAGACGCTCACGTATACGTTGACGCTGGCGAACGCTGGCGACGAAGAGATGCCCATCGCGCCGGGTTTCCATCCCTATTTTACAGTGGCCCAGCAAGATAAGCCGCGCATGAGCGCCGATGGTCCGCCAGGGTTCGCGGTCGACGCCTTCGATTGGGATCACAGCCCGCCCGATAACCCCTATCCCTTCCCCCAGCGCGTCACTATCCAGATGCCCAGGCGCGGCACACTGACCATCGCCGAGATCGAGCAGGGTGGCAGGTACGCGCTGGCGAACATGCAGCTCTGGTCGGAGCCAGCCAGCCGGCCCGATCACGCCTTCGTCTGCTTCGAGCCAACCGTTGGCAGCGAAGACGCCCTCAACCGACCCGCCGACCGGCTCACGATTGCGCCACACACTTCTCAACAGATCACCCTGCAACTGACGGCCCATCCACAGACCATCGCTCCATAAACATTCGTAGCGCGTGGCTTGCCTCG
>JBDTHH010000070.1:0-2662 GCA_039937055.1 Ktedonobacteraceae bacterium
GTCCAGTTGACGCGCCTGGCCATGTCCGCCAGCAGATTGTGAAAGGCCGGCCGCAGCGCCAGTTCATAGCTAGCCTTGCCATCATAGACCTTGAGATCCTTCTGGTAACGGTCGGCGGCCTTCTTCAAGATCAGCGGCGTGAGCGCGCCCGGCGTGCTAACGATAACTTCCTCTTCCATCGACTTCCCCTTTGTTCTGTGTTTATTCTCAGTATATAACACAGCTTCAGGATCGAGGTCATTGAGGATATTCACCACGCGGCGAATGCCCAGCACCACATCGGCAAAGGCGGCATCGCGGTCGGACCAGCCAGTGATGGGCTTAGCATCGCGTGGCAGGGGGCTGAGTTTCGCGAAGGGAGCATCTTCCCAATAGACCGGCTTCAATATAACGGGAATGACGTGTGCTGTCCCCTCTGTATGCCGCTGCAAGGCGCGCTGCATCGCCATGCGATAGCAGTAGTCGGAGTCCATGAAGTCCGGGCTAACCAGCAGCAAGATGATCTGCGCCATCTCCAGGTGAGCAGCGGTCTCCTCTTGCCAAAGGGAGCCAGGGAGGAGTTCCAGATCGTGCCAGGTGCGGATCAAGCCATTGCGCTGGAGGAGCGTAAGGTGTTTTTGGAGGCGTTTAAGTTGGGGCTTATCTGCATGTGCGTAAATATAGAAGAGTTCCAGCGGCTTCGGCGTCTCTGCTGCCATCAGTAGCGCTCCCTGCTAGTCGTGACCGCCCTGGTTATCGAATATGCGCCAATGGAAGGAAGTAGCGGCGACAGGAATCGAACCTGTGACACAGGGCTTATGAGTCCCTTGCTCTACCGACTGAGCTACGCCGCCTCGAAAGAAATGGCCTGGGGAGCCTGTCTATGCGATCCCGGCACCCACAATGACGATGGGTTTCTTCGCCCGCCGCATCAATATCATATCATGGGCTGTCAAGAGGCAGGCGAGGCGGGCGAGGCGAAACCACAGGGCGCAGGCCAGCGGCGCCCCTACATGAAATGGGGGGGAGAGATGTCGGCATTGGAACAGGGCGCAGGCCAGCGGCGCCCCTACATGAATGGGGGGGAGAGATGTCACAGGGGGCGCAGGCCAGCGCACCTACTCCAACAAATTCGCCTTCGATGCTTTTTTGGTGCGAGACCGGGAGCCAGAGGCCGAGGTCTGCGCCTTTTTGGAGCGAGCCTTCTTGCTGGCCGGGGGAGTCCCGGAGGAAGAGCCATGGGCCTTTTTGGAGCGAGCCTTCTTGCTGGCCGGGGGAGCGTCGGAGGGCGAGCTGTGGGCCTTTTTGGCGTAGCGTGGAGGCCGGATCCACACCAGATCGATGGGGACCGGGGTCAGCTCTCGCCAGTCGATGAGAGGGACACAGCGCGTCAGACGCGTACTGGGCCGGATCAGCCCCAGAGACGGCCCGCTGTCCCTGATCGTCTCGGTGAGACTGCGCCCCGAGCGCGCCGCCTGCTGCGAGAGGTCAGGCCAGTAGCGCCAGAGCAACTCCAAGGAGACATCAAAGGTCTCCACCCCGGACTCCACCGCCACCTGCACCTGAAGGGCGTGCATGATCTGAGCCAGGATCACCACGGCCCAGAGCTGAGCGCCAATCACCTGCATCTTGGCGCTCCAGAGCAGCCGTAGCCCCAGATGATCTTTGAGCATGCGGAAGCCCAGTTCGATGTCCCAGCGCCGGGCATACAACGCGACGATCTCGGCCCCGGAGAGCTGGAGCGGATCAGTGACGTTGCTCAGATAGCTGTACCAGCGGCCCTGATAGCGCACCCGCACCAGGCGCATCAGATACGTCGTGCGGTCGGCCCGATGGGCTCCCAAGAAAATGAGGGCATCCATATAGCCATCGCGGGACACGAAAAAATGCTCAATGCTGTAGGAGCCATTGCGTCGCAGACGCGCCACCCACCAGATCCCTCGCTGGGTCAAGGTGTCAAACCACTCGAAGTTGTAATAGCCCAGGTCAAAGAGCACGATGCTGTTCGTGGGCAGCTCGCTGATCATCTGCTGAGCCATCAGTTGGCAATTGGCGATGGCCTTGGGGAGCCACTCCAGACGCACCCACTGCTGGCGCCGAACATCAAAGAGGCCCACGAGCCGTCCGGCCAACAACGAGGGGTCTCCCAGCGGCACATCGCGCAGCTCACGCAGCCAGCGATGCAGGGCATCCATCGTGCTTTCGTCCAGGGCATAGATCCCACGAGCAAAGGGTGCCAGACGGCGATCCTCATAGGGAGCCAGCCACTCCCACAGCCAGGTCGTGATCTGGGCGCACAGGGACTGCATCAGGTCCGTTCCCTGCCGGGCTAGCCGGTTGTAGACCGCCTGATCGCACACCGGCACCGGGGCCAGCGAACCGATGCCAAAGCCACTTACCCGTCGCCACAGGTCCCATTGCGAGACCCACCCATGCAGCACACACCACAGGATGCCTGCTGCCAGCAAGGACTCACTGAGCCGAGCGGGTCGGCCCCGCTTGCTCACCGCGTTCGTCTCTCTAGGGGCCTCGACGGCCTCAATGAGCACGCGTTCCATGGCGGCGTGCGGCTCCTCTAGGGGTGGCAACTGACGCTGACCTGGGGTATCATAGATCATAGGAAGGCCTCCTTTTCTCCTACACAGACTTGGTTTTGAAAAAGAGTGTCCTCCTTTTTTTCCGT
>JBDTHH010000071.1:0-10749 GCA_039937055.1 Ktedonobacteraceae bacterium
CCGTAGGCTCCGTCCACCAGGTGCTTATCCGCCGGGGACTGCGCACCTGCGCCTCCCTTATCTGCGAGACCGGCGCGGCGTGGGATATTCACCAGATGGCCCTGCTGCTTGGATATGGCGCGGAGGCCGTGACCCCGGCGCTGGCTCTGACCTCTGTGCGCGCGCTGGCCGGCGAGCGACACCTGGAAACTATGACGACGCAACAGGCTGTTGAGCGCTACCTGGATGTGCTCGAAGGTGGGCTGCGCAAGGTGATGGCGCGCATGGGCATCTCGACGATCCGCAATATCGTCGGCGCGGGGCAGTTCGAGATCCTCGGCCTCGCTCCCCGCCTGGTCGAGCGCTGTTTCGCCGGCTCTCCTGCACACCCTGGGCAGGTCGATCTACCCCGGATCGCGCGCGACATCATCGAACGCTGCCAGGCGCTCCAGCAGGCCGCTCCAGGCGAGCAGGTGGCGCCGGCACCCAGCACACGGCGGCGCAAGCTGAACGACGTAGGCTACTATCGTTTCCGGCGCGATGCCGAGTACCACGCCTATAACCCCCTGCTTGTGCGCACCTTGCAGCAGGCCGCGCGCAGCGGCGACGGGGAGGACTATCGCCGTTTCACGGGGATGGTCTACCAGCGTCCACCTACCAACCTGCGTGACTTGCTGAGCTTCGTACCGGCGACGCCTATCCCGCTGGCAGAGGTCGAGTCAATGGAGAGTATTCGCGCGCGCTTCGTCGTCTCTGCCATGTCCATTGGCGCGCTCAGTGCCGAGACGCACCGCGTGATCGCCGCCGCCATGAACAGCATCGGCGGGCGCAACAACACGGGCGAAGGGGGCGAAGATCCGGCCTGGTATCACGAAACCCTTGATGGCTTTCCGGTCAGCAGCAAGATTAAACAGGTGGCCTCGGCCCGCTTTGGCGTGACGACGGAGTACCTGGTGCGCGCCGAAGAGTTGGAGATCAAGATGGCGCAAGGCTCGAAACCGGGCGAGGGCGGTCAACTGCCCCCCAGCAAGGTGACGCCGTTCATTGCGCACCTGCGGCATACCGCGCCTGGTGTAGCCTTGATCTCGCCACCGCCGCATCACGATATCTATAGCATTGAGGACCTGGCACAGTTGATCTACGATCTGCGCCAGGTCAACCCGGCGGCGCGTATCGGCGTCAAGCTTGTTGCCAGCCTTGGCGTCGGCACCATCGCGGCGGGCGTAGCCAAGGCGCACGCGAACTACATTCACATCGCCGGCTACGATGGCGGCACCGGCGCCTCGCCGCTGCAATCGATCAAGCACGCGGGTATCCCCTGGGAGCTAGGCCTGGCCGAGACGCAGCAGACCCTTGTACGCAACAATCTGCGTGCCAGGGTCAGACTGCGCGTGGATGGCGGTCTCAAGACGGGTCGTGATGTGTTGATCGGAGCGTTGCTGGGGGCCGAGGAGTTTGGCTTTGGCACGGCCATCCTGGTTGCGCTTGGCTGCGATATGGCGCGTCAATGCCACCTGAATACCTGCCCCACCGGCATCGCGACACAGCGCGAGGACCTGCGCGCCAAGTTTAGCGGGCAGGCACAGTACGTGATTAACTATCTCACCCTGGTCGCCAACGAAGTGCGCGAGTTGTTGGCGAGCCTGGGTGTGCCGCGCCTGGCCGACCTTATCGGGCGCGCCGATCTGCTGCAAGCGCCTGATAACGCAGATATCACCTTGCAGCCGCTCCTGGTCGCAGTCCCTGGCCACTCGTCTCCGGAGGCCCGCGATCGTGGTCCCGCGAGTTCGCCGGTCGCCGAACAGTTGCTGGCCGAGGCGGAGCAGGCGCTTCAGGGCGAACGGAGCGTGTTCGCGCAGCACGCCATCCACAATTATGATCGCTCGCTGGGCGTCAGTCTCGCCGGAGAGATCGCGCGCCGCTATGGGAACGCTGGCCTGGCGGATGTGAGCATAACCTGCGCGTTCCAGGGCTCGGCGGGCCAGAGCTTTGGCGCCTTCTGCCTGCCCGGTATGCGCCTGTTGCTGAATGGCGAGGCCAATGACTACGTGGGCAAAAGCATGACCGGGGGCCAGATCATCATCACGCCCCCCCCGCATGCCGGTTTCGCAGCCTATAAAAATACCATCCTGGGCAATGCCGCCCTGTACGGCGCCACGGGTGGCCAGCTCTTCGCTGCGGGCTGCACAGGCGAGCGTTTTGCCGTGCGCAACAGCGGCGCGCTCGCCGTTGTGGAGGGTGTGGGCGCGCATGCCTGCGAGTATATGACCGGTGGCATGGTAGTGGTCCTGGGCGAGACCGGCATTAACTTCGGCGCCGGCATGTCCGCCGGCGTAGCCTATGTGCTGGATAGCGCCGGCCGCTTCCCCATTCGCTGCAATACCGACCTGGTGGAACTGGGCCGCATCAGCGATAGCGACGAACTGGAGGCGCTGCGAACCGTCATTCGCTGGCACAGCAAGAAGACGCGGAGCTGGCGCGCCGCCCAGATCCTGGCCGAGTGGAGCCGTATGCAGCGCCTGTTCTGGCGCGTCTCTCCCAGGGATGCCGTGTACACGGCCAGCGACTACGTGGCCGCTTCTATCGTAAGAACGCCATTGATTGCATCCAGTGTGGTTGAGGCCAGCCGGCCCCTGCGTGGGTCAGCGCCGTAAGCCGGTTTCATTTGGCAGGTATCAAGGCGCTTCCCTCTCCCGCGTAGGGATGCGGCTTGCCGCATCCGTGTGGCAGGCCCACGAGATGCACAACGAGGTTGCATAAAGAAGTGAAGGATGCTAAACCAGTGAAATTCAGAATTCAGTGGTTTGTGAGACTGAGACCTGCCTCTTCTCTCTTGTACGAGGCATCCTTACTTGTATAGTGAGATGGTAAATGACCTGAATGTTCGACGCCTGACCTGCCCACGCTCATTTTGCGTCGAACATTCAGGTCATTTACTATGAGAGGAACGTTTTAATTCTCTTGCAGTGAGTCCTGGGAACGATGGGTGTCCTTTGCCGAAAAGCCTGGTGGACCATGCTGCGATTTGCAGCGTCACCACTCCCGCAACCGCAAGAACAGAGATGAGCAGATAGGGCACAAGGTGATTATTCCACAGTTGATAAGCAAAGGTATGCACAACAGCTAGCACAAACACCAGATAGTTCAACTGCTGTAGCTGTTTCCAGCGTTTCGTTTTGAGCCATCGCAGGGCCAGGTCATTCGACAGAACCACGAGGAGCAGAAGCAGAAGCATGGCCCAGCCCCCAACAGGAATGGCCCAGGTGAACAGGGAACGTGTGCCAAGCGTTGAATGAAAGGCACACAGGAGGGCCGCCCAGAGACCGAGATCGCGCCGCACGTCGGTCGAGACGGGATTTGGTCGCCTTCGCAGCACATTAAGAGGACCCAGTACCAACGTGAGACAGAGCCAAAGCAGGCCAACAGAGGCGGTTGCTACACTTAGGCGTGTCACCATATCCATTTTGACCTGAAGCCAAGAGAGGAGGGCCGTGAGGACGCTACTTGCCAGGAAAAAAGGCAGGTGGTGAGAGAGCCATCGCTGGTTCGGGCGATGACGTTGCACATGATGACGCAGAGGGGTTACTCCTATTCTCGGTGGACGATGCCCTCTCGCCACGCATAGACTGTAGCTTGAGTTCGATCCGCCAGGTGCAATTTCGAGAGGATATTGCCGACATGGCTTTTGACGGTTTTCTCGCTGATGCTGAGGCTGTTCGCAATGTTTCCATTGCTCATGCCTCCCGCCACGAGGCGCAGCACCTCCAACTCGCGTTCACTTAACTCGTGAAAGGGATTGAGCGTGTCGGTACGCCTGCCCTGCACTTCCTGAACGACGCGGGCGGCGATGCGTGGGTGCAAGATGGCTTCGCCCACTGCGGCTTTGCGCACGGCTGTGGCCAGCTCTGCCGACTCTACGTCTTTGAGCAAGTACGAGAGGGCACCTGCGCGGATGGCCGGAAAGATATGCTCGTCTTCGTGATACGAGGTCAGGACGATGACCCTGGTGCGTGGCGACCTGGCGAGCAGTTGGCGCGTGGTTTCCACGCCGTCCATCCCCTGCATCAGCAGGTCCATCAGCACCACATCTGGCGCGTGTTCGCTTGCCAGGCGCACTGCTTCCTGCCCCGTGGCTGCTTCGGCCACGACCAGGATATCCGGCTGTGTTTCCAGGAAACCGCGCACCCCCTTGCGGACCAGGGCGTGATCATCGACCAACAGGACGGTAATCGGTTCATGCATCGTGTTTCTCCTTTCCAGCTAGGTGAAGTGGGCAGGTACAGGTAATGCGTGTCCCGCTCCCTGGCGTGCTTTCAATGGTCAGGCCGCCGCCCAGCGCTTGCACGCGTTCGCGCATATGGATCAGGCCATATCCCCGGCCACCGGCTTCCGCAGGGACAAAGCCGCGCCCGTTGTCATCAATCTGCACCTGGAGGAGTTTTCGACTCCCGGCCACCATCATCTGGACCTGTGTGGCCGCACTGTGCTTCTCGATATTGGTCAGTGCCTCCTGAACCACGCGAAAAAGTGCCAGCTCTGTTTCGAGAGACATTGTCTGTTCTCCATGCATGCGCACAGTGACCACGATGTGGTTCCGGCGCGTCCAGGCCACGGTATGCGCCTGGATAGCTTTCGCCAGACCCTGTTCCTCCAATGGAGCAGGACGGAGTTCATGGACGAGTGCATCCAGGTCGGTGTGTACCTGGCGAATCACGGTTTCGGCCTCTTGCAGATGCGTTTCAGCACTCCGAAGATCATGGCCAAGCAGGGCGCGCGCCGCGCCGATCTCCATGGAGGTGACAAAGACCTGCTGTTTCACCGAGTCATGGAGTTCGTGCGCCAGGTGCAAGCGCTCCTCGCGTGCCGCCATGGTGGCGATCTGCACGCGAGCAGTACGCAGTTCCTGATTGATCGCGCGCAACCAGTTGATCCCGAAGGCCATACAGCTCCCGAAGATCGTCACCGTGGTGAGCGCGACTGTTTCCCACCAGGGGGCACGGGTCACGGTGGCGGTAAGTAGTGTCAGTCCCACCATAAGCAGAACGGCCGCAATCAACTGTCTGAGCCGGAGGGTGAATCCCGCGATCAGGCCTGTGTAGACGAAGAACCCCAGCCAGTTTCCACCCGAGAGGAGCGGCAGAGCCACTCCTATCAACCCCAGGATGAGGAGTGCGCGCCAGGGCTGGTGAGCGTTGGCTCCCAAAGCAATGCGCCAGATCGTCCAGAAGTAGATGCCGAAAAAAACGAGTGTACAGGCGAGAGCAAACGCCAACGGAGCGGGCTGGAGAGATGCCTGAAGCAGCCCTACAATGGGATAGATGAGAAAGACCAGCCAGATGCACGCCAGAGCCAGAATGAATGGCACTGAGCGATCTTTTCCCACGGCAAATAACCAGGACCGCTCCGCAACAGCCACCGGCTCTTTTATCAGGCCAAGCGTCCCATCGTTCATGCCGGTCGTATCCTGTGATGGTCTCTTTGCTCTTTGCTTGTGCATCTGGTGCTCCATTTTTTCTTCTCTCACCTATCATATCTCATGTCTGCTGCAGGTAGCTGCCTGCATTTGATGCAGGAATATCGGGAAAGTTTCCATTCGCAAGCCAGACGAACAGCGATCAGCTCAACGACAAGCGTACACGAAAATGGGGTGGAGGTCATCGGACTGGAGGCGGATTTGGGCTGAGACCTGCGACCGAATACATGCGCGAGATTGAGTGCCACCGGAGCAGTACAAGTGCGCTTGCACAGCGGTCGCTGATGCCTACATGTTTGTGAAGCCGAATGGTCGTCAGTCGGATGCAGAATCCTCCTCGAGGCCGATGCCTTCTGGCTTCTCTTTCGGTATGCTTTTCTCTGTACAAGTGGATGTTACAAGACGAGGTGCCACTTTGGGGGACGAAACTGCGCGAGCAGAAAAGAAGCCCTTGGACGCAATCTTTGTCTTCACTGCTTTCCAGTGAGGAGAACAATGACATGCTGTTAAAAACGCTGCGTTTTCTCAGTCTCATCTGTGCAGCACTGGTGCTGGGACTGACGCTCACGCATGATCTCGAGATTCCCGGCAAACACCTGCTGAGCGGCGCGAACTGGCTGGCTGTCCAGCATACCTTCTATGGCGGCTTTGCGATTGTGGGAGGAATTGCCGAACTACTTGGCCTTCTCTCAACGGGCCTTCTGCTCTTGCTCCTGCGCAAGCAACGAGTGGCCTTGGCTTTGACGCTCGTCGCGGCCCTCTGCTTTGCTGGTACGCTCGCCCTGTTTGCCTTCGGCAATAACCCGCTGAATCAGCAAATTGCCTCCTGGACGCCCGCAACCCTACCCACCGCCTGGCAGCAGATCCGCAATGCCTGGGATAGTTTCCATGCCGCCAGTTCCGTTCTGGCTGCTCTGAGCCTCGTTTCCTTACTCATCGCTCTGCTGCACGATACTCCTTCATCGTACCGCACATAGGAGATACTCCTGTAAAGCATTCTTGCACTCGAAGGTGTCTCTATGAGCAATACTGAGCCAACATCTTTTACCATCCAGGCTTCTCCAGAGCCAGTTCCCGCTGTGCCTCCCTGGTTTGGCGAAGTCGCCATCGTCGCCAACTACCTGACTCGTTTGGGAATGCTGACGACGATCAGCGACCGTGTTCGTTTCGCACGCAAACGTTTCGGCCTCTTTGAGGTGATCGACTTTGTCGCTGTGCTGATCGGCTATGCTCTCAGTGGGGAACCAACGCTCGTCGACTATTACGAGCGTCTGCATCTATTCGCGACTTCATTTATGGCCTTGTTCGGACGCAGCCGATTGCCACATCGTTCCGCACTCAGTCGCTTCCTTGCCGTACTGGATCGGGCGTGTGTGGAAGCACTTCGAGCCGTGTTCCTGCAAGATATCCTGGCTCATCCTGGACCCGCCAAGGGAATCGGAGGACTATGGGATCGTCAAGGGAAACGATGGATGGTGTTCGATCTCGACGGCACCCGGGCCGCCGCACAACAGCGCGCATTGCCTCAGACTCCTGATCTACCACCAGTGCAGCGGCGTTTGCGCCCGGTGTAGCCAGGAGCACACACCGGGCGCAAACGTGGTGAAGTCGTTCGTACCCGCACAACAGTGCTCCAGGCGCATACGCACCAGTGGCTTTTCACAGGTGGGAACGCAGGCAATGGGGATTACCGGGGCGAGTTGCTGCGGGGACTGGCTGTCATTGCAGCCTACCAGACTTCACGGGGGCTGTCCATAGGCCAAGCTCTGGTGCGACTTGATGGACAATATGGCAACGGGGCAATTGTTGCAGATCTGAGTGCTGCAGGTGTCAACTTTGTGACACACGGCAAAGACTATGCAGTGCTTGATCTGCCCCAGGTGAAGGAGCGGCTTGCCTCCCGACGAGCAGTTCACACATCCTGAAGCCGGTACCTACCGGGATGTGTTTGATTGTGGGGAACTGCCAATCACTGCGGAAGGCCATCACTGTCGGGTGATTGTTGCTACCCGCCAGGCTTCAGCCGCTGTCAGTCCGGTCGGCACAACCCGCGATGGGGTGGTCTACGAGTTATTTTTTACGGCCTTACCTGCCGAGAGCTTCACCGCTAGTGATGTGGTAAAGCTCTACTTGCATCGGGGGAGCTTTGAAACGTCGCTCGCTGATGAAGACCTCGAGCTGGGCCATGATCGATGGTGCTCATATACGGCACAGGGGCAGGAGTTCTCGCAGATCCTGGCACAGTGGATGTGGAACGTGCGTCAGGAACTCAGCCAGCAGTGGCAACCCACTCCAATGCGTCAGACTGAGTTTGCTCCTGCTCAACCCGTGTCCCAGCCATCATCCGAGCGAGTAGCTACAAAGCCGTCCTTCGGTCCTCCGCAGTGGGCACGTGCAGCCCGGGTGGGAAGCCTGGGTGGGCAGGACTTTGTTGCTCAGCCTGACGGGACGCTCCGCTGTCCACAGGGAGCAACGCTCTACCCACAGGAACGCCGCTCTGAACACGATGGAACGCTGCGGATGCTCTACGCAGCACGTATCGCAGACTGTCGTTCATGTCCTTTGCGCACACAGTGTCAAGGACATGGTGCCTCCACCAACAAGCCCCGTCGCGTCAGTGCTGTCCTGCATCCTCAGCCTCAGCCAGTATCCGAAGAGCATTCACCTCCGTGTCTGCCTGCTGCCCATCCGATTCTCTGGGACGACTTGCCGCGATGTCAGCCACGCCGGGCATGGATGCAGTGGCTCCGAAACCACCTGGTCACCGTCGATGCTCCACCCACTTTGCATCCGCCTCCAGCACTTCGCCCATTCACACGAACGCAACGGGCGCATTGGCGTTTGAACTGGGGCAACGACTGGCCTGTAATGCGCGACCGCTTGCGGCTCCACCTGTCGAGATCACGGTCTATGGAATACCACCCATATTTGTACAGACTCTCGGTTTGCGCATGGCTTGAGCGCGAAGCGATGAGATGGAGGTATATTCTCGATGGAAGCGAGTACTTTGAGGAGAGCTGTGTGCGCGTTTTCTCGGCCCTCTGCTCATCCATCACGCTCTTCCCGTTGGGCACTCACACTTCCTCAACGCAGATCTGCCTTTCTTGATCTACCTCATCCTTTTCTCTCTGCCTTCTTGCTTCTCACCTCGTTGCGCATCACGTGGGGCAGGAGGCCCCACAGGCACCCCAAGGGATGCCGTACACGGATGCGGCAAGCCGAATCCCTACGGGGATGGGGGCGGCTCGCGTGTCGAATGAAGTGTGTCAGACCGCTACGTCCGTTAAATGCCCGCTACAGGTTCTGGCGTCGTTTCGGCCATGTAGGCGTACACCATATGCTGGCTATTCCAGGCAAAACCGGCGTTGCCCAGGCGATCAACGATAATGAGGCCGCCGGTCCCGGTGGCCTTCGCACCCAGGACGGCTATCGCCGCCTCGGCCGCTGCGCGCGCGCTATCGCCGCGTGCTACGAATTCGGCGGCGCGCCTGGCAATGAGTAGGCGGATGAAGTCTTCGCCCTGGCCGGTACAGGAGATGGCGGCGTTCTCGTCGGCATAGAAGCCACAACCTACCAGGGGCGAGTCGCCAACACGTCCTGGATATTTGTATGGAATACCCCCGGTCGAGGCCGCCGCCACCAGCAGGCCGGATTGATCGAGCGCCACTGCGCCGACTGTGCCGTGCTTCTCTTCGCTGTCCTCCACGCGAGCCGTCGTCGAGCCAACCTCCTGTCGATGGTAGCGCGGCTCCCCAGCGTCATCATGCACACGTACCTGATGTCTTTCCTGCCAGCGCCGGTACTGGCGCTCTGTCAGCAGGTCCTCGAACTTGCAAGGCGCGATGCCCTGCTCATGTGCGAACACCTGAGCGCCCTTTCCCACGAGCAACACATGAGGACTCTCCAGCACTTTGCGGGCCAGCGAGACGGGATTTTTGATGAACTGCACATCCGCGATCGCGCCAGCATTCAGGTTGCGACCCTCCATGATCCCGGCATCCAGCTCGATCGTGCCCTCGGTGGTCAGGACCGCCCCGGTACCAGCATTATAGTTAGGGTCATTCTCAAGCGCGCGCACCGCCGCCTCAACCGCGTCGAGCGCGGACCCTCCATTGCGCAAGATATCCCAGCCCAGCCGTGTGGCCGCGCGACAGCCCGCCTGGACGGCATCAGCTCTATCCGGCGAGATCAGCCCTGCCCCTCCATGAACCACAATTGCGATGGTCATCTATTCGTTTCCTCACTTGCGATGTTTTAACGCATTGTATCACGAAGTCTTCTCGTTCCGCGCAGGGGCGCGAGCAGACGTAGGGACGAGGGGCCTACGTTTTCCTGGCATTGACAATCCACACCCAACCCTGTACCCTACTACGCATAGAAGCGTTTATCGGACAATGTATGGAGCATCCTTCGCGGATGCCCGCTTCTCTCACCGAAAGGCAGATACACAATGACGCAGCCTCTCAGCGGCATCCGCATCCTTGATCTCTCGCGCCTACTCCCTGGAGCCTATGCATCCCAGATGCTGGCGGATTTTGGCGCCGATGTCATCAAAGTGGAAGAGCCTGGCATGGGCGATTATGGGCGCGTAATGCCGCCGCACGGTCCCGGCGGCATGGGGCAGTTGTTCCTGGCGATTAATCGTAACAAACGCAGTATGACCCTGGATCTGAAGTCGGAGGAGGGCCGGGCTATTTTCCTGCGTCTGGTAGGTACCGCCGATGTGCTGCTCGAAAGTTTCCGACCGGGCGTGATGCAGCGTCTGGGGTTAGGCTATGAGCGCCTGAAAGAGGAGCAACCGGGGCTGATCTACTGCGCGATCAGCGGCTACGGTCAGGAAGGCCCCTATCGCCAGCGCGCCGGGCACGATCTGAACTATGCCGGCTACGCGGGGCTGCTCTACTATAATCGGGGCGCGCAGGGCGAGCCGGCCATGCCTGCGACGCAACTGGGCGACCTGGCCGGCGGCAGCTACATGGCGGTCATCGGCATCCTGACGGCCCTGGCGGGGCGTACACCTACGGGCGAGGGACGCATGATTGATGTCTCGATGACCGAAGGCGTGATGTCACTGCTTCCCGTGTTCGCCAGCACCTACCTGACCGCTGACAAAGCGCCGCAGCCGGGGCAATCGGCCCTCGATGGCGGCCTCCCCTGTTACAATATCTATGAGACCCGTGATGGCAAACATGTGACGCTGGCCGCGCTGGAGCCGAAGTTCTGGCATACCTTCTGCACACGTGTGGGCCACTTAGAGCTGCTGCCGTTCCACCTGCCCGTGGGGCCTGCGGAGCGTG
>JBDTHH010000072.1:0-5404 GCA_039937055.1 Ktedonobacteraceae bacterium
TCAGTGGGCGAACGTATGAGATCGAGCTGATTGCGGGTGGTTATGTGATCGGTCAGGCTCCCTTCACCGCTCAATAACCTCCGTTTTCTCCTGAACCAAACAGGCCAGGCTGGCCCGGCGCGATACATTTCGGAGCATCTGCGCCGGGCCAAATCGAGATGGTGTCAGCAGGTGAACAGAAAGCTCTTCAAAGCGATATGCTGATCGTGTCCATCATTTGAAAGAGACTTCTCCGCCATCAACTTGCAAACTGATAGGTCGTGGAAATAACCGCAGACTATCAGTTTGCCAAGTGTAAAACTTTGTTTTAGCCATATAACTGTACAAGACAAATAAAGTTGTTCCCTAAGCCATAATTATTTCTGCATATCTATGGTGATTGGCCCTTATGGGCGACTGAAAGTCTTGTTCTCAAAAAGACCCGTTTAGAAAACGGGTGTCCCAAGTAGCCAGCACAAGCGAATAGTATGCTTGACGTACAGCGTATTTTATGCCATAATTAAGCTATGACGAACGATAAGCTGCCACAATACCGCGATAAACGCTTGCAGCAATTTGTTGCTGACTACAGGGTACGCGACTTTCAGTCATTTGAGCGGCAGCTTAAAAAAAGGTTGGCGGTGCTGGAGGATGCACAAAGCAAGGACGATTTACGCCTTTTACCTAGTAACCATTTTGAAGCGTTGGTTGGCGATAGAAAAGGTCAATTCAGTATTCGCATTAACCAGCAATGGCGACTTTGTTTTGAGTGGTCGGAACGTGAAAATCGTGCCTTTAACATCGAAGTCGCAGACTACCATTAGGAGAAAAACTATGCAAAAACGTCCGATCTATCCCATCCATCCGGGTGAGATATTAGCTGAAGAATTGGTGGAATTGAACAAAAGCCCGACTGAGCTGGCGCGTGAGTTGCATGTCCCGGCTAACCGGATTTCACAGCTTGTTGCAGGAAAAAGAGCGATGACCGCTGATACCGCCTTACGCCTTGAAAGATGGCTGGGCGTAAGTGCTGCTTTCTGGATGAATCTGCAAAAACGCTATGAACTGGACATTGCCCGCGAGAGGTCAGACGATGTACTGAAGGCGATTGAACCGCTCCATCGCGCGAGCCCTACGCTCAAGATGCAGCAGCTTTGACAGCCGGGCGTGTTGCAAAAATGAGGAAGAAAAAGATGGACGTGAGAAACTCTTCTGGTTCAGTTTAAGCAACCACTTCAAAAAATCTGGCAACAAACGCAACTTGACTTTGCACATCTCCTTTAGCCACCCCTTGCAATTGCCCTCAAGCCGATCCAGCATACCTTTTACACAAAATACTTGACAGACTCAAAGATCGACATATTTCTTCAAAACCGTTGCTCCCCCTATACTTATTGCTCCTCGGGATTACACAAACGTGTAGGTTTCAAGATAAATCGTTACTGAAATTTCTTTTGTCTGGCGAGAAAGATATCGATGCGTTCAAGGAAACGAAATCTTAAAGCATAGTTCAAAAGAAATTGACAGTTTGAACATCTATGGTGGTACCATTATACTTTATTGTTCATGGACACTGGCGACCACCAAAGTTAATAGTGATCGCCAGCGCTTTCGATTTACAACTTTATGTGGTGTCTACGACTATCCTCCTTGAAAAGGACAATCTTAATTCCACAAGGGACAACTTAATTCCGCGCTTACAACACAGCTTCATTCCCTGCCTACATTACTCCACCGTCACCGACTTCGCCAGGTTCCGCGGCTGATCCACATTGCACCCACGTTCCACCGCCACGTGGTAGGCGAAGAGTTGCAGGGGGATCACGGCCAGCAGGGGGCTGAGTGGCTCTGGGGTGGCGGGCACGTAGAGCACATCGTCGGCGTGCTGGCGGATGGCGCTGTCGCCCTCGGTGGCCACGACCAGCGTGCGCGCGTTGCGGGCGCGCACCTGCTGGATGTTGCTCACGACTTTCTCGTAGACGTGCGAGGCGGTCGCTATGGCCACCAGCGGGGTGTCAGGATCAAGCAGGGCGATGGAGCCGTGCTTGAGTTCTCCGGCGGGGAAGCCCTCGGCATGGATGTAGGAGATCTCCTTGAGCTTGAGCGCGCCCTCCAGGGCGGTTGGGAAGCCGACGCCGCGACCGATGAACATAATGCTGGAGCAGCGCGCGATGCTCTTCGCCAGCGGCAAGATCACATCGTCCGCCGCATTGGCGCGATCCAGCATCTGCTGCACCTGGTCGGGTACGCGCTCAAGGGCAGTGAGTATCTCGCTGACCCGCTCAGGCGTGATCTGCCCGCGCTGCTGGGCGAGGTAGAGGCCCAGCAGATCGAGGACGGCCACACTGGTGATAAAGGTCTTGGTGGCCACCACGCCGATCTCCGGTCCCGCTTGCAGGTATAGCACGGCGTCGGCCAGCCGTGTGATCGCGCTGGCCACGATGTTGGTGACCGCGATGACCGGCGCGCCGTGCTCGCGGGCCTGGCGGATGCTCATCAGGGTGTCCGCCGTCTCGCCTGACTGCGTGATCGCCACGCACAGCGTCTCCGGCCCAACTATGGGAGCGCTGTAGCGGAACTCGCCCGCCGTCACGACCTCCACGGGGATGCGCGCCCACTGCTCGATGACGTACTTGGCGATCAGGCCGGCATGGTACGAGGTGCCGCAGGCGACGATGACGATCCGCTGGATGTTAGCGAGCAGGCCAGTCTGCTGCATGCGTTCCAGTTCCACCAGGTGCAGCCGACCGTCGCGAATGCGCCCCAGCAGGGCGCGTCGCAGCGCGTCCGGCTGCTCGTGGATCTCCTTGAGGACGAAATGGGGGTAGCCGCCCTTTTCGGCAGCCTCCTCGTCCCATTCTATCGGCAAGGGATCACGCTGCACAGGGGTGCCGTCGAGCTTGCTGATGGAGACGCTGTCGGGCCGCAGGGCTACCAGCTCGCCATCCTCCAGGATAATGATGCGGCGCGTGCGTTTGAGGATCGCGGGGATGTCGGAGGCCAGGTATTGCTTGTGCTCGCCCAGGCCGACGATGAGCGGACCATTGTAGCGTGCGCCCACCAGCAGGTCCGGGTGCTCCTTACTGATCACGGCGATGGCGTACGAGCCGGTGACGCGCCGCAGGGCCAGCCGCACCCCCTCCAGCAGATCGTGTTGCGCCTCGCCGAAGTAATAATGCTCGACCAGGTGGGAGAGCACTTCGGTATCGGTCTCGGAGCGGAAGGTATGCCCCGCGCGTTCCAGCCACAGGCGCAGTTCGACGTAGTTCTCGATGATGCCGTTATGCACCACGGTCAGCGTGCCGCTGCAATCAGAATGCGGGTGCGCGTTGTCGTCGCTGGGCTGACCATGCGTAGCCCAACGGGTGTGGCCTATACCAAGCGGGCCATCAGCGGGATGGGAGCCGTTTGCGAGCGCGCTGGCCAGCGTGGCGATCTTGCCGGCGCGGCGACACACTTCGAGGTCGCCAGCCGAGGTGAGGACGGCGATACCGGCGGAGTCGTAGCCGCGATATTCAAGTTTTCTGAGGCCATCAAGCAATATGGAAGTAACATCGGTGCCTTGCGCACCGACGTAGCCGATGATACCGCACATGAGGTCGGGTATCCTTTCTGTACATCACGAAGTAGGACAACAATATTTTGTTTTGTCGCTACAACATCACCGGCAGCGTCTTGTTCCGGTCGTTACCAACCGCTTTTGCGCGCCGCCTTTTCAGGATCGTGATCAACCCTGGAGGCTCCCCGCTGATGATCCGAACGGCCTCCACCTCGTCAACCGCGGCTCCTCCTACAGCCCGGCCCATGCGCTACTTTTCACGACACCCTACATGACATATTTCTGAGGATAGTATACCATTACTTTATGGAAATATATGCGCCCTGGTCTGCGTAGGGGCGCAAGACGCAGACCAGGGCATTGGTTGATACTAAATAGAGGGAGAGATGTCGTGTTGGAGCCGGGCGCAGGCCAGCGGCGCCCCTACATGAAATGGAGCCATGCCGGGGCCTCTCTACAATGTGCTGGACGCTTTATTTCGTGTAGGGGTGCCGCTGGCCTGCGCCCGGCAACGCGAAACGAGGTTGCCGTTCGTGTAGGGGTGCCGCTGGCCTGCGCCCAGTAGTAGAAGGAAATAGACTATGTCAACAGTGGTACTTGCATATTCGGGTGGCCTGGATACCTCCGTCGCCATTCGCTGGATCAAAGAACACTATGGCCTGGACGTGATCGCGCTGACCATCGATGTCGGCAACGAACGCGACCTGCCGGCGATCGCGACACGTGCCGAGAAGATCGGCGCGGTCAAGGCCATGGTCGTCGATGGGCGCGCGGACTTTGTGCGTTACTTTGTGTGGCCCGCGCTACAGGCCGGGGCGATCTACGAAGGGCAGTATCCACTGGCCACGGCCCTGGCGCGCCCCTTGATCGCGCGCCTGCTGGTCGAGGTGGCGCGCGCCGAGGGGGCCGTCGCCGTGGCCCACGGCTGCACGGGCAAGGGTAACGATCAGGTACGCTTCGATGTCTCGATCAACACGCTGGCCCCCGACCTGAAGATCATCGCTCCCGTGCGTGAGTGGAGCATGACGCGCGACAACGAGATAGCCTACGCGGCCAAGCACAACATCCCCATCCAGGCAACCGGGGCCAGTCCCTACTCGGTCGATCAAAACCTGTGGGGCCGCAGCGTCGAGTGCGGCATCCTGGAGGACCCCTGGGCCGAGCCGCCCGAAGATGTCTACGCCTGGACCAGCAGCCCCGCGCTCTACGGTCAGCCAGACGGACCACCCGTGCCGCAACCAACCTATATAGAGATCACGTTCCAGCATGGCATCCCGCTAGCTCTGGACGGTGAAGAGATCGAAGGCGTCGCCTTGATCGAGACACTCAACAAGCTCGCGGGCCAGTACGGCGTCGGGCGCATCGATCACATCGAGAATCGCCTCGTGGGCATCAAGTCGCGCGAGGTCTACGAAGCGCCCGCCGCCACCGTGCTGCACGCCGCCCACCGCGCCCTGGAGAGCCTGACCCTGGGTCGCGACCAGGCACGCTTCAAGGAGGTCGTCGCGGCCGAGTACGCGCGCCTGATCTACAACGGGCAGTGGTACAGCGCCCTGCATCAGGACCTGGCGGCCTATGTACAGAGCACCCAACGCTTTGCCAGTGGTACAGTGCGCGTGAAGCTCACGCCCGGCCAGTGCGCCGTCGTCGGCCGCCAATCGCAGCACTCGCTCTACAATCACAGCCTGGCAACCTACGATAGCGGCGACCAGTTCGATCACAACGCCGCCCTGGGCTTCATCAAGCTCTGGGGCCTGCCGCTAAGCACCCAGGCCCAGGCGCAACTGCTGCCTTCAATCGGCGTGGAGGGTAACCTGCTACAAGGAGCCGGAGAGGGAAGCAGGTAACGATACGTGCCCCCGCGGT
>JBDTHH010000073.1:0-7770 GCA_039937055.1 Ktedonobacteraceae bacterium
CCTCCCATGGCGCCCCCAGAGAGACGATAGAGAGAGGTTTGCGCTCCAGTAAAGAGACGTTCCAGCGCTTTTGCTCCTCGTGAGGGGCGCGGTTTCTGTTCTGAACTCGTATGCGTTGACATCGTTGCTGCTCCTTCCATGCCAGACAGCGTTATTTGCGTTTCTCTTTGTGTTGATACATCATTCTGACGGCCTTCTCGTGCAGGCGCTGGGCGGGACGGTAATCGACATCGACCTGCATGGCATGGTTGGCGATTCTGGCGGACTCGCGGTAGCGGCCGAGGCGATAGAGGGTATCGGCCTTGATGGTCCAGAAGCGCACGTTGTGCGGGTCTAGCTCCAGCACGTGTTCGATGGCTTCGGCGGCCTCTTCAAAGCGTCCCAGGCCGCGCAATGCTCGCATGTGCATCTCCCAGGCCAGCAGATCGTCGGGCGTGAGGCGTACCAGTTCTCCGGTGATCTGCTGAAGCGGCTCGTGCTCTCCCAGCGCGCGCAGGGCCTGCGCCATGATGGAAAGCGAGACCACATCCTCCGGCACCAGTTCAAGGGCCTGGCGCATCGTGGTCACAACCTCCTGCATACGCGCCAGGCGACGCAGAATCTCGGCCTTCATTTGAAGCGCGAAGAGGTAGTCGGGCTCGAACGTCAGGCCCTGCTCGATAGCTGCCAGCGCCTCCAGCAGGTGATTGAGATTGAGCAGGGCCATGCCTTTGTTGATCCAGGCGCGGGCATCGTCTGTGTCCAGTTCTATGGCGTGCAGTGCGCTGCGCAGGGCCTCCGGGAAGCGCTGCTGCAAGATTTGCAAGCCGCTGCGATTGAGCCAGGCCAGTGCCAGGTGCGTATCGAGCAGCAGCGCCTGGTCATTGGCAATGGTGGCTTCGGAGATGCGCTCAAGCTTCTGGAGCGCGCGCGCTTTATAGGCCAGCCCCTGCGCGGAACTGGGGTTGCGCTCGATCACAAGCTGCGCCACTTCGTACATCTTTTCGTAGCGACCAACTTTATCCATCGCGAGGGCCAGTCCAAGTGCGGACTCCTCGTCGGCCTGATCGATCTCTAACAAACGCGTAAAGACCTGGATGGCTTCCTGCCATTTCCTGGCCTGCGCGTGTTCGTGGGCCTGTGCGCGCAAGATCTCCTGATCTTGTATAATGTCAGTCTGGGTCGTGTTATCCACCGTATCGTCTCCTCCCTGCTACGCTCCCCTGTCCATGGGAATGTGTCGTAGGGGTTATGCATGCATTGTGGCTGTCATTATCTCATTATCAACCCACAAGGGCAAGGGGCATGAGAGAAAAGATCAGGGCTTACACACATTTTACATTTCTCTCATGATTCTCTGACGGGTATTGGCTATACTATGTCTAGATGAAAAACTTATAGAGCAGAGAGCGGAGGTTCGCTAGCATGTACAATCCCAATCCCTACCAACCAGGTGAAAACAGCGGGACTGTTTCACCCACGCCAGATGAGCAGTGGGCAAGCACTACCGATGCCTATATCGAGCGGGTAACACCGCCTTCTCAGCCGTATCCCCAGCAGCCAGCGATTCTGCCGGGTCCAGACCGGTATCCCCAGCAGCCAACTGTCCTGCCGGGTCCAGACTACTATAACCAGGGCGTGGTCCCTCCGGTTCCGTCAGGGCTGGCGCCAAAACGGAGGGCATCAGGAGCAGGTAGAGCCGTGATGCTCACACTCTTGCTGGCGGTGCTCTTTGGTGGCCTGCTGTTCGGCGCCGGCTGGCAATTTGGCAGAGGCAGCGTAGCAACCACACCCACAGCGCCGGCGTTGCAATCCGGTAGCGCTCCCGCCTCCACAGTGCTGCCTCTTAACGGCAATAACATAGAGGCTGTACGCGAGTCGGTCATCGCCAACGTGCGTCCAACCGTCGTGCAGATCAATGTTCTGACCGGCGGTGGTAAAGGGGGACTGGCCTCCGGCGTCATTGTTGACAAGCGCGGCTATATTGTCACCAATAACCATGTCGTCTCAGGGGCACAACAAATCGAGGTTGTTCTCTCCAACGGCACCCACTACACCGCGCAGGTTGCCGGCACGGACCCGACCGATGACCTGGCTGTTGTGAAGATCAATCCGCCGGCCAATATCGCGGTAGCTACGCTGGGTGACTCCTCGAAGCTGCGCGTGGGCCAGGAAGTGCTGGCGATTGGCAATCCGCTGGGAAACACGCAGACCGTCACCAACGGCATCATCAGTGCGCTTGGCCGTGTGGTTTCTGAGGGACAGGGCGGCGCCACGATCCCCAACGCCATCCAGACGGACGCGCCTATCAATCCTGGCAACAGCGGCGGCGCCCTGGTAGACTTGCAGGGCAACCTGGTTGGTATCCCTACGCTGACGGCCATTGACCCGGAGTTTAATACGCCTGCCAGCGGTGTCGGCTTCGCTATCCCATCGAACCGTGTACAGTTTATCGTCCCGCAGATCATTCAGAGCGGGAAGGTCACGCACACCGGGCGAGCCGTACTTGGTGTGAGTGCGGCCAGCGTTGACCAGGTGCTCGCAGCACAGAATAAGCTGGCCGTTGATCAAGGCTCGCTGATCGTCGCGGTGACCGCGGGTGGTCCCGCCGCCCGCGCGGGCCTGCGCGTCGGCGATGTGATCGTCCAGATCGATAGCCTGCCGGTAACCGATGACCAGGCGCTCAGCGATATCCTGGTGAACAAGAATCCAGGCGACACCGCTGCCGTGAAGATCTACCGTGGTAGCCAGCAACTGACGATCAACGTGATACTGGGCGAGCTACAGGCTGGCTAAGCGTTGTTCGGCTGAGGTAGCCTGAGGTAGCATTTCATTTCCTTGCCCATTTTCGTTCATAATTATATGAGAATTTGAATGAAGGGGACCAGAAATGAAATGCTACAGAAGCTTTTGGTAACAGCAGCGTTCATCGTCTTGTTACTCTCACCGGGAGGAGCGGCTCGTGCGGCCGCTCCCGCTAAGGATTACAGCGCTGACCGTTTTGACGCGCAGATCGTGATGCAGCAGGATGGTTCGTTGATTGTGACGGAGACGGTAGTCTTCAGATTCGTGGGTGGGCCTTTCACTCATGTGTTTCGCGATATTCCCACCGATTATACGGATGGCATCACTGTCCTCTCTACCAGCATGGATAACCAGCCCCAGGGATCAGGAGCCGCATCCGTGCAGATTGACACCTCTAGCAACAGCCAGGTGGAGGTCACCTGGTTCTTTGATCCCACCTCGGATCAGGCGCACACCTTTGTCCTGCGCTACCGGGTCCAGGGCGTTGTGCAGAAAACGGCGAACGCTGACGCTTTGTACTGGAACGCGCTTCCCACCAGTTACGAGTACGCTATCCGTTCATCTACCATCACCGTGAGCTACCCGGAAAAGGCCAGCTTGCTTGCCCCGCCAGAGGTCAGGCAGGGTTCGGCGCAGGTCTCTACCTCGCCCAACCAGGCGGTCTTCTCGGCGAGCAACCTTGATCCAGACACCCCTCTGGAGATCGGGCTGCGCTTTCGGCCTGGCAGCGTCATTGCTACAGCCCCGCTCTGGCAACAAGTGCAGGAGAGGACGGCAGCCTTGACCGTCCCCTCGCTCGTGGGAGGCCCGCTCTTCTTTCTGCTCGGCACCTTTGGCTTCGTCTGGTACTACAGGCGCCCTCGCCGGCGCATACCTATCACCAGGAGCGCTACATCTCTCCTGGAAGAGCCTCCCGGCGCGCTGTCGCCGGCCATCGCCAGCGCGCTCGTCAATCCGGGCAACGCGGCCGACTGGCATAGCGCTCTGGGAACGCTCTTCGCCCTGGCGGCCAGGGGTGTGCTGCGCATCTCAGATAAAAAGCTGCACGGGGCAGGAGACCAGGCGCCAGACTTCAGCATCCAGCGGCAAAGTATGCCTGAGGACCTGCGTCCCTATGAACTCGGTCTGCTACAGATACTATTCCCTGCGCGGAAAGCGACCTCGATCCTGGTCTCGCACATCGGTCCTCTCTATACCGGGCATGCAGAGTGGTTCACGGCGCCGGTCAAACAGGAGCTCCTTGATATGGGGCTGCTCGACGCAAGACGCCAGCGCATACGTAGCAGGTTAGGCGGGCTGGCCTGGCTTGTGTTGTTGATTGCGTTGCCGGCAGGGGTACTGAGCCTGCTGTTTGGTATACCGACAGGAACGTGGCCGCTGGTCTCGCTGGCCCTGGGTCTATTGCTGAGTTGTATCGTGGGCTTGATCCTGCGCGCAAAATACTCGCTGCTTTCAGATCAGGGTGCGCAGGCCGCGGCTGACTGGCAGGCATTCTCCCGCTACCTGCGCACTCCCTGGCGGGGTCAGGCCGAGCGCCCTGATCCCGCTCTATTCGCGCGCTACCTGCCGTACGCGGCAGCTTTTGACCTGCCGAACCGCTGGACACAATACTTCCAGAAGCAGGGAGTTGCGGCCCCGCCCTGGTTCCACTCTCTGGCAAACGCAAGCACCGATCCGGAGAGCATGGAGTCCTTTGTTAGTATGGTGACTGCCACCAATATAGCGGGCCAGCGTATCGCCCCCACCAGTTCTACCTCCAGTCATATCAGCGGCGGTAGCTTTGGTGGTGGCAGCTTCGGCGGAGGTAGCTCAGGTGGTGCGGCCGGCGGTGGCTCCAGCGGGGCGGGCTAGCCGGCTAGTTTGCTGGTAAAGCGCCTTCTGCCACATAAAATTACCTGAACTCTGCAAATGGAAGATAAGTTTGGCCGCATTGACCAAACTTCCTTCCGATTTGTAAAGGCTTGCACATTCCTCGATGACGGTTCACTTCTCCATATGAGAAGGTTTTAAGTGAGTGCAGTTAGCCAGGAATGCCCAGGATGGACGAGAGCAAGGGACTGAGCCAACCACTGGCGCTTCCTTCTATGAAGAGATGGAAGCGTCCTGGCGAAGTCGGCCTCGTCTTTAGGCCGTGGCGCTTTGGCCTTGTATAAGAGCTGAATTTCAGGGGTGAGATACGGGATACCATCGTTCGTTCGGTGCCCCACAGTAGCCAGCGAGCGACGAATACGTGCATCGCGCCGGAAGAGCCATTGGTCATCAGTGGTATCGACAACCATGAGTTGGAGAGTCCAGGGAGCGGTCTTGTTCGGACGGCACCAGACATCATGGACGCTTGGACTGAGGAGCGAGCCCGCTTCCCACTCACGGAAAGGCCACTCAACTAAAAGCTCTCCAGGGTGCGCTCCCTGGACATCCCACTCACGAAAAACCGTGCGCACTTCCTGTTGATCGCGCCGTAGGATCTGCACATCGATGTCCTCATGCTCTCGTGTTTGGACTCCGAGGAACAGGTCGAGCGCCCATCCGCCAGCGATCCACCAGGGAACCGTGAGCGTGGAAAAGAATCTGGCAACTTCCTCTGGTTGCCACGGTTGCCACAGGCCAAATTGGTTCGTCTCGTTTGCCCCACCATTTCTTATTTAACTGAACCAGTGCGTATACATGGCTTGTAAGAATTCATCTACAAGAGGATACCTAGATGCTGAGCCAATGACTGAATCAACACTACAATACGGACAGACTGCGGTGTTGTTCTCATCGACCCATTGGCGAATCTCTCCTGGAGCATAGATTCTTTTGCAGTAGAAACAACCACAAAGCGTGCTTTTCTCTAATTGTGCGCGGTTACGCGTCGCACAATCATCAATCGTCCTTTCTGGAGACCCTCATGCCTTCAGGCTGAGGGAGGAAAGAAAGGCTGCTCGCAGGCAGGGAAATCTTTCCTGTCTGATACCTATAGCCATCGAGATGATGCAGCAATTGGCAATACTGAGCACCTATCCCCTCAACGGTCCCGGCTTTGGTGGTGATGTTGAAGGAGCCAGTGCTCCGTACAGCCACTCTTCCGACATAGGTCCCTCTTTTTACCCCTTTTGTGACGACAGCTCTGACCATGTCGCCCGTTTGGAATCCTTTGATCTTCCTGGCAGCTTTGGCTTTGCCTCGTGGGAAACCAATCTCGTTGACCAGGCGCATCTGTCTGCACCCATGTCCGTTGGCAGTAATGAGCAGTGGCCTGACGGTCTTGATGTGAAGACACGGAGGCGTACTCTTCCCGACGCACGATGCATCGACCCGTGGATCTTCGGCAATCCTTGTTGTGTCCGGTTGAACTTCGTGAGACCACCGGAGCCACACTCCACCAGTAGCCCGATCTGCTTCAAGCGCTCATACAAGGCCCAACGCGATGCATTGACGGCTGCGGCGTCCTTGAGGGGAGCTTTGGCTTGTGCCATGAGCTTCTTGAGGAATTCGGGCTTGCTCTTGAGAAACTGCTCAATGGGGTGTGCGCCTTTTTTCTGGTTGCACTGTTCACAGGCTAGCGTGAGATTACTGATCTGATTGGAGCCTCCGTTGGCTCTGGCCTGGATGTGCTCGACCTGAAGCGGTCTATCCGCACGTGAGCAGTAGGCGCATTGCCGGTTCCACTTGCAGAGCAGATACTCACGCAGTTCATATCCGGCAAGCGTGCCCTGTTGATACTGGTATCCTTTGATCTCTGGATTCTCCATCGATTGCAGGTCGAACTTCACGAGTTCTTGAGAGATGGCTGTGATCGGGCAAGACTGGCGCAATCGCTGGACCCAGGTGATGATATTACTGATCCGACTCTCCAGTGAGGGAGGAAGCCACCCCTGTTTCTTGGTGCGCCGATTGCTCCATCTCGGTTGACGGTACCGCGTCTTGCGCTGCCTGCGACTCCTGCGAGCGGCCCGACGCTTCTCTAATCGCTTCTTGATGGACTCCCCTCTATGGGTCAACTCTGCTGCGAAAACGATGTCCCCGCTCGCATCGTTGACAATGGCTATCCCTGTCACTTTTGAGCCTGAATCGAGCTTGATCCTCAGCGGCTGCACAGGTGTCCTTTCACGAGCAGTTTTCAGCACAAGAGTAAATGGGTAGCGTTTCAACACGGCTGCTTTTCTTGTGGTGAGCAGGTAGCGAGCATAGCCCGGATGGATCGGGTCGAGCGGTTGCCTATTGGTATCAACGACAAAGACCTGTGACATGGGTGCTCCTTTGAGAGCCTCCCCTCTGGTTGCCCTTTGGGGGTAATGGTGGCCTCGACAAGGTTCAAAGCGGTTTGACGTACGCAGCACTGGCACTAACCCTCGTAATCCTGTTTAACTGTGTACCGTAGAGGGCAAGACTGGCCTCGCATCCTGCCGTACCTATTTCGCAATGAACATAGCTCCGAAGAACTGAGTCTGCTCAGGTGAAGCTTGTAGCTCCCCTTCCGGGTAACTACAAGCCCATCCCCTTTAGGGGATCGGGTCCCTGACGTGCTTGTATATAATCCTCTACCATAATGTACTCCTTACATAGCGGCAAGCCGGGTCCCTACGCGGAAGAGGAGCGTCTCACCCGTGCCATGAAGCTTGCCAGAGTTCCTACAGTGAGGCGGCTTGCATCACGAAGATGCAAGCTGCCTTCTGGCTTCGTCCGGCCGTTCGCTGGCTCCTACCTGTCTCGATGCAGTTGTGCGGTGGCCCGCGAGCAGGACGCCGCCGAAGAAGACGATCCAGCCGAGGGCCATGAAGAGCCAGAAGGTGCTATCGACATGCAGGATGCCGGCGAGGAACCCGGCCAGGGCATTGAGCTGTTCGCCGGCCAGGATCAGCACGTTGGCCCATAGCACATTGCTTGCCTGGAAGCTGCCGATGGTGGATTGACGGCGTATGAGCTTCCAGCCTGAATAGATGGCCACGCCGGCTACGGCCACCACGCCCAGGGTGTTCAGGATGATGATCGTCACGACCCATG